>JAKJFL010000565.1:0-2780 GCA_022704935.1 Candidatus Rifleibacteriota bacterium | reverse complement strand
GCCTCTACCACCGCCTGCGCCCCGCCGAAGGCGGCGAACCGCCGGCTCCCGCCGAACTCGCGGCCCGCCTCGCGCCCCTGGAACGGGCCATGCTTCTCGACTCCAGCGAGATCATCGCCTCCGGAGCCGAACCCCTCTCGACCAGCCTGTTCCCGCTTCCCGCCGCCTTCCGGCACGCCATGCTCGCGTCGCCGGACCGCCGCCGCCGGCTTCTCGAGATCGAAACCGCCTTCGACGGCCGCCTCGAGCCGGACCAGGTCGCCGGCCTCCTCGGCAGTCTTTCCCTGTCCCTGCTCGAGGATCGCCGCCGCATCGAGGCTCGGGACCACGACGCCGCCGTTTCCTCGAGCATGCGCATGATGACCCGCGCGCTGATGGCGCTCCATGACCGCCGACTGGGAAAGAACCTTGACGACACGAAGGCCACTGCCGTTCTCGCCGGGATCGACGACAGCCTTCTAGTTATAATGAATGGCATATTATATTATGCCGGACACCTTATCTTCAGCCAGGGCTTCGTCGGGCATGGCTACATATATCTCGACATATTCACCCGCCCGACGGGTGAGGCGGCAGGCCTGATCAAGTTGACGCATGCCGCGTTCAACCTCCGGCATCAGTATCTCGTCCGCCTCTTCGCATCCCCCCTCATACGGCACGCCGGCGGCCAGGTGCATGCAGTGCCCGACGGAGAGCCGTTTTCACCGAGTTTTCCCCGGATCGAGGACCGGTTCCGACTCCGGCATGTCCTTCACGAAGTCCGCTCCTCGGAAAACCGCGTTCTCTCGCGACGCTTCGACATCGACGGGAAATCGTGCGACGTCACGGCCATCCGGGGAATGAAGACGAAGAACCTCGTCTGGATGCATGTCACGCCCGTTTCCCGGTTCGACGATCTGCTGGCGCCCTTCCGCGCGAGAATCGCCGCATTCCTGGCCGGAACGGAACTCCCGTCAACTACGACAGGTTCTACCGGTTCATCGCCGAAGGATGGGCGGAACGCACCGCCTGCGTCGACGTCATCCCCCGCATTTTCGACCGCGTGCGCAGCGTCACCGACCCCGTTCCCTGGGCCGACGACGCAACCATCGTCCTGATCGGATTTCGCGATGAACCCCCAGGGCTGGCTTCAACCCCGCACCTCCAGGCCACGCACGGAAGGTAACACGACGAAAACCGCCATGTATCCGGGCTGAAGGTATTCCCTGGCGTTCGGGAACGGTCAGAAGGAGATTATCATCTTGGCATTGGCGACGGTGCCTTCGTAGCCGTTTCCGAGCAGGCCTGCGGTCGATTCGACCCGCTTCACCTCGCCCTCGACCATGCTGTCGCTTCCGATGAACTGGGAAAAACTCAGTCCGCCTTCGCGATGCGTGCCGGGCTTCGCCGAGTCGATCCGCTTGTTCGTCACGAACAGGCGGTACCGTTGGTTCCTGGCCGAGGGGGTGAGCACGAACGCGGCCCGCGTCTCCCACTCCTTGCTCGGCTGGAACGACCGGATCACGTTGCGCTGCACGCCGGCCTCGAGCGTCGCCCGCGGCGAGAAGATCCGCTGAAAATCGATCGCCTTGCCGGTCGTGCGTTTGTCGTTCGCATCGGCATAGACATCGTTTTCATCGAGATCTTCCCAGAGCATGTCGATGATATATCCCTCGAAAAACTCGTTCCTGACCTGGAACCGGCGAACCGTGTCGAGCAGTTTGCTTCCCGACGCCGACGCCCGCATCTCGCCATCCTCGTATTCACCCGTCAGCTTCAGTTTGCGCAACGGCGTGTACCGGACCTCATAGGACTTCCGGTCATTGAGGGAAACGAGCAGTCTGGTTGCCCGGTCCTTCAGGTCGCGCCGTTTCCAGTCGAACGTGGTCTCGACCTTGTCACCCGCGCGCCACGACGTCGTGAAGTTGGATGTCGACTTCTGCACCGGATTTTCGAACCGGGTGAGCACCTGGTCCTTCTCGTCCTCGCTCAACGGAAGGCTGGTGGGAACGACATACCGTCTCGGATCGAGCGAGGCATCGCGTATAACTTTCGATGTATTTTCGACTTTATATTTAAACTGGTTCGTCCAGTCGCGGCTCGGCTGGTATCGAATGCGGGAGTCGGCGATCTGCCCCGTCTGGCGCGAGTTGACCAGCAGGTCGTCCTCTGTGCGCCATTCGAGAATACCGCGGGCATTCAGCGCCCGGGACGGCTCGTAATTGAGATCGAGCGTATAATTCCGGGTGTCCGACCGCTCCTCGTTGAGATCGATGTCGTCGTCGAGCGTCATGCGCGATGCACCGGCCGTCCAGGTCAGCTTCTTGTCGCGGTCGCTGCCGATGCTGGTCGACACGTTCAGGATGCGCGATCCGGAAGCGACGTTCACCCCGTCGTCGTAGGTCGTGTGCTCGATCTTGCTCTGCGCGAACACCGGCCCGAACTCGTGATCCCACACGACGGCACCGACGCCCTTGTCGCGGTCCGTCACCGGCCCCCGCAGGCTCTCCTCGTCGATCTGGAGCCCATACCGGGCCTCGACGCGCGATCGGTCCCTGTAGGAATACGCCGCGCCGCCGTTCATGTCTCGGAACTCGATGCGCGAGACGGCCGGGTCGTTCGACAGATTCGTCTTCGACGACTCGAGACCGGCGAACAGCTGGAGCTTCGGCCGAGCCTGCCAGGTCACGCGGCCGCTTCCCTTCAGAATGTCGTTTGCAAGGCCGCGCTCGCCGAGTTCGGTCACGCCGCCTTCGCGGCCGACCATCCGAAAATCCTTCCCGACGCGCCTGAAACCCAGG
>JAKJFL010000036.1:0-12895 GCA_022704935.1 Candidatus Rifleibacteriota bacterium | reverse complement strand
CCGCCGAACGCGATGCTCATCATGAGCCGCGAGTTGATCGCCCAGCCATTCGCGTCGAGGACGGGGCCGATGTTGCGGTTTCTGAGCCGGATGGCAGCCATGATCATCGACGGCCCCGAGACGAGCAGCATCAGGCCGAAGATCGCCAGCGGCATCTGCCACCAGGAGAGGGCCAGGAAACCTGTGACGACACTCGCGATTGCCGTGCCGATCGCGCCGATTGCCAATCCTATAGCGGCAAATATACCTGCGAACCTGCCGACGTCGAATGCCTGTGGGGCGGCCGGGGGTCCGCCCGCCGCGGATGCGGCTGCCGTCTGGGCCTTGTCCGCGGCGCCCGCGATACCGCCCGACAGTTTTTCCTGCATCGCCTTGTCTCCGGCACCGGCAAACTTCTCGACCTGTTCCGTGATCATCCGGCCGATCCGGCGATAGGGTGTCCAGAATGCCTCACCAATGCTGATCGGGTGTTCGATCAGCTTGACCACAACGGCGTCCCAGTCACGTCCGCGACGATCGACGAAAATGCCATGCCGTCCTACGGCGAGCAGTTCGGCATCTCCAGCCGTGAAGGCGGCGACGATCGACATTTTCTCGCTGCTTCCCGCGCGCACGCAGTCGCAGTAGGCGAGGTAGGTCTGGCTCAACGTCGCCATGGCGGCATGTTTTCCCACATCCTCGACCCGGAGGCAAAGATCGCAGCTGCGTCCGTCGAGATACAAGGTACCGTTCTGGAAGACTGCGCCGCGCTTGCGGTCGTAGAAATCGCGGAACGACACCATATTATTCAGAAGAGTATATAAATCGCGGTGCAGCCGCACCAGCCGTTCGACCGAGTCGATCGCTGCCGCTTCCGGAGCGAGGGCTTTGTCCTGGGCGATCAGATCACGAACGTTCCGATCCAGCGAGGCTCCAAGAATCGCCCGAATGCGCGACAGCCCGAGCCGTTCGACGCAGGTGCCGGCCTTGCCGGCGAGCCACGACTCGTGGGCCGAGAACGTGGCAACGATCTTATCCCATTCGGCCGACGTCAGGGCGGTCTTTTCCCCAAGTCGCGGCAGGATGACGAGGCGGTTGAAGGTTTCAATCGCCTTTGTCCAGGCCGGGTTGACCGCATCGTTCAGCGGAAGCGCCCAGCCGGCTTCGACCCGGGCCAGCGGCAGATCGGCAAGTTCGGGACTTCCCGACGACAGCAGTCTGACCGCCATCTGTTCGTAGTCCTTTTCAGAACGGTTGAGGTGCCCCGTCGAGCGGGCATCGAACGCAGCCAGCCGGCAGCGCGTGAAAAAATCGTCGATCTTCGCCCGGACGGCGGAAAATGCGGCATAGGCCGCCACCGTATCTCCCCGGTAGGGAAGAATTGCCGGATCCGCTTCACCCGCCCGCCACCAGGCATCATACGCCCTGCACGCGTCGATGAAGGCGTCGAGTCGCGTCTCGTCGATCCCGGGAACCCCGCTCCGGTCATCGACACCGCCAACGCAGGAGACGATCTCCTCGATCATCTTCCGCCCCGCCTCATCTCCCGCCGCGGACGACGGAATGATGCCATCGCCGTTGAAGCGCGTCGCGGCGAAAGTCTTCGACGCATCCGCCACGTCGGCCACGGCGATCGTCTCTGCGTCAGGTTTGCCGAGCCCGGCCAGAATGCGGCGAGCCGATGCTATGAGCCGCTTTCCCTCCTCATCCGCGTCGTTGATCGAAGCCAGAGACAGGGTCTCGGAGCGTTTCAGAAGATCGTCGGCATTCTTCAGCCGGCCGCAGACCCACTCGACCGCGGACAGAACTTCCGGCACGCGAACACGCCCATCCTTGTCGGAATCGATCAGGGCGAGGGTCGCGGCGTCCAGTTCGAGTCCCTGCACCGGGCAACTCAGGGCCATCCACAGCTTGGGATCGAGATCCCGCAGAGATGCGAGATCGGCTCCCGAGTCGAGACTGACCTGGTCCACGCCGCCGGAGCGGAAAAATCGCCAGGAGTGCCGTTCTTTCGAGGTTTTCTGAGTTTCGGACATACTCATGTCTTCTCCTCTTTAGTAATATTTCTTTAATTATATAATAATAAAATCATCGGGAAATCATGACGGCCGCCACATATCATACCACTCGGGACGTCAGCGTGCCGCACCCGTCGCCGAGACGATCGGCGTGCTACCAAACCTGCGCGCATCATCGAGATATATTCCTAGATATCACGGAAAACGTAGTGATCCTTCGCTGTCTTGGGAAGGTCCATCCATCATACACCGGATCGTTGGTCGGCCGGGTGTGCAGGGCGGCGAACGCCGAAATATCCGCTTTTCCACATGAAAGCAAGGGAAGAGACAATGCAGAGAATTCCCCCGCCGCTCAGGGTCGCGGCGACGCCGGCCTGCTGGGCGATTGCACCCTGGATGAGACTTCCCAGGGGCGACATGCCCATGAAGGCCATCATGTAAAGGCTCATGATCCGGCTTCGTTTGTCGTCGTCCGTCTGCATCTGCAGAAGTGTGTTGGCGCTCGCCCAGCCGCTCGTCATCCAGTATCCTGAAATCGCGATGAAGAGCATCGCCGGCCAGAGACTCGACATCCATGTGAACACGACCACCGATACGCCGCAGCAGGCAAACGCGAACGGGACATACGTCGAAAGCCCTTCGGCGCTCTTGCGCATGGCGAGATGAAGGGCCCCGGCCAGGGCGCCGAAACCGAGCGCCCCCAGCAGAAAGCCCAGCGTCTCGGCTCCGCCGCCCAGGATTTCCTTTGCCACGACCGGCAGCAGCACAGCAAAGGGCATCGCCGTGAAGCTGAAAATGGAAATCAGGATCAGGATCGACCGGATCCCTTCATGCCGCCAAGCGTAGGACAGTCCAGTTCGCAGTTCGCCCCAGAAGGGCTTTCTCTCCTGCCGGATCGCATGCTGAGGCAGAGCCAGCCGCGGCAAAACCCAGACGATCGGCAGAAATGATAGGGCATTCAGGGCGAAACAGATCCCCTCCCCCCACGCGGCAACCGCCATTCCGGCAAGAGAAGGACCGACGAGCCGGGCCGCATTGAAAGCGGAGGAGTTCAGCGCGATCGCGTTTGCAAGGTGCTCGCGGCGTTCGACCAGCTGCGGAACGAGCGCATGCCTGCCAGGCATGTCGAAGGCGTTGATGGCACCGAGAATCGCGCACATGACGAAGAGCATCGGAAGATTGATCATGCCCGCAAGCGTGAGACCGGCGAGGATCGTCGCCTGGACGAGGGCCGCAACCTGGGTAATCCAGATGCTCCGCCGCAGTTCGCGGCCGTCGAGGATGACGCCTGAAAGGGGCATCAGGAGAAACGCCGAGAACTGGCTCACGAAATCAGCAGCACCCAGCATCGTTGATGAGAGGCTTATCCGGTAGACAAGCCAGCTGACGGCGAGCCGCTGCATCCAGGTGCCGATCAGCGAAAAGCCGTTTGTTATAAAGTAGGCACGATAATTCGCCGAACCCAGTGCCGGAAACAGGCTCCTTGCCCCGGACATACCGGATGCGGTGGATTCATGGCCTTCGTGCATTTCCATTTGCCGTGCAAGATACCCCTTTTCGCAATCCGAGCGCAAATCGGAGCTTCGCCGGAGTATGCCGCCGCAGGCTTATCTTGCCGCCGGATGATCACACGTCATACAATCGGCTCATGTCACCAACAGGCCACGCCACACCAACGGTTCATTGGGCAGCCAGAACCCTCAAACTCGGCACAGCAGCGATTCCGTTGTTGATGGCAAGAAGAGCCGCTTCTGAAGCGGATTGCGCCGTTTCCCGTGTCGTGATCGTCGCGCACGGGCTCGGCGTCGGCAAGGAGGTGCAGCGCCCCGAGCTCGAACGTCTGGCCAAAGCCGGGTTCATCGCGGTATGTCCTGACGCCCCTCACCACGGCGAGCGGCGGGACGGTCTCCTTGAACGGCTCGAGGCATCGACCGGTGCGGAGCGACATGAGCGGCTCATCGGTATGGTATCCGAAGCGGCATCGGAAATTCCTCTGCTGATCGCCCACTTCAGATACAGCCTGGGGGCGAGAGTCGCCATGACAGGCATCTCGATGGGAGGATTCACGACGTTCGCCTCGTTTCTGCACGAACCGCGCCCGGATGTCGCCATTCCCTTCCTGGCATCCCCGGACTGGCGAACCCAGGAGCAACGCAAGGCAGGCTTCCCACTGAAAGGACCGGCCCGCAGTCCCGGCCGATTTTTCCCGGTCCCCCTACTGGCGGTCACCGCGGGGCTCGACACGGTCGTGCCGCCGGATGCGGCCGTCTCGTTCATGGAAACGCTCCGTCCTATGTATGCAACCGCCCCGGGCAGCCTTGTCCACATCGATTATCCCTCCTCGGAGCACATGATGCGCGAGGACGACTGGAACGATGCCTGGGAACGGGCGATCGCCTTCCTGAACACATACCTCTGAAAAATATTTTCGACATTTCGCATGTCCGGGTTTGTCCGCGGATGTCCGCGGACGTTCGGAGCGATTTCGTCATGTTTCGCCCCGTACGCGGCCATCCGCCGATGAACCCTTCGGAAAACCCCATTTCAGGCCGAAAAGGTTCATGGTTTTGTTTGCCTCCTTATAATTTCGGGCCGGATCCACAGGATCCGGTCTTCTTTTTTCCCGGCGATTCGCCAGACGAAGACCCGATACGAGAACGACTCCCGGAGATACACCCCGGGAGTCGTCGTTTCTCTGGAACGCGTCAGCAGTGTTCGCGGAACGTCTGGAATTTGATCGCCGGCCAGTCATCGACCAGCTTGCCCAGGCGCCAGACGTCGGCGGCGAGGTAGGTGAGGTGGCCTTCCGAGTCAAGGGCTATGCGCGAGCGGTGCTTGCGTTCGAACTCTTCGAGGATGGTCTTGTCGTCGCAGACGAGCCAACGAGCCGTCGCGTAATCGACCGGGTCGTAGACGGCGTCGACGCCGTATTCGTCGCGCAGCCGGGCCATCGTCACGTCGAACTGCAGGGCACCGACGGCGCCGAGAACGTAGTCACTGCTGTTGAGGACCGGCCGGAACACCTGGACGGCGCCTTCCTCGGAAAGCTGCAGGAGGCCCTTCTGAAGTTGTTTCGCCCGGAGGGGGTTCTTCAACCTCACTTGTTTGAACAGTTCGGGGGCGAAGTTCGGAATGCCCGTGAACTTGAGGATCTCTTTCTCGGTGAACGTGTCGCCGATCTTGATCGTGCCGTGGTTGTGAATGCCGATGATGTCGCCGGGATACGCCTCTTCGACATTGGTGCGGTCCTGGGCCATGAAGATCGTCGCATCTTTGATGACGATCTCCTTGCCGAGGCGATGGTGCATGACCTTCATGCCGCGCGTGAAGCGGCCCGAGCAGATGCGCAAAAACGCTATGCGGTCGCGGTGCGCCGGGTCCATGTTCGCCTGGATCTTGAACACGAAGCCGGAGAAGCCCTGTTCCGCCGGTTCGACGACGCGGGTCACGGCCGCGCGCGGCTGTGGCTGGGGCGCGAGTTCGACGACGGCATCGAGCAGTTCCTTCACGCCGAAGTTGTTCAGGGCGCTTCCGAAAAAGACTGGGGTCTGGTTGCCGCGCCGGTAATGCTCGAAATCGAAAGGATTCGCAGCCCCTTCCAGCAGTTCGATGTCGGTGCGCAGGTCGTTCGCCTGGTCGCCGAGCAGCTCGTCGAGCTTGGGATCGCCAAGATCCTCGATGACAACCGTATCCTGCGGCTTCATTTCGCTGCCTGAGCGGAACAGCTGGATCTGTTTTTTATAGAGGTTGTAGACACCCCTGAAATCACGCCCCATGCCGATCGGCCATGAGAGTGGCGTACATTCGATCTGCAGGGTGTTTTCGATGTCCTGGAGGAGTTCGAGCGGAGTGCGGCCTTCGCGGTCGAGCTTGTTGATGAAGGTTATGATGGGCGTGTTGCGCATGCGGCAGACTTCCATCAGTTTCTTCGTCTGCGTCTCGACGCCCTTGGCGCTGTCGATGACCATCAGGGCGCTGTCGACGGCGGTCAGCACGCGAAAGGTGTCTTCCGAGAAGTCCTGGTGGCCGGGGGTGTCGAGCAGGTTGATTTCGAAGTCACGGTAATGGAACTTCATGACCGAGGTCGTGACCGAGATGCCGCGCTCACGCTCGATCGACATCCAGTCGGAGGTCGCGAACTTCGCGGCCTTGCGCGACTTGACCGCGCCCGCCATCTGGATGGCGCCGCCGAACAGCAGCAGCTTCTCGGTCAGTGTCGTCTTACCGGCGTCGGGGTGGCTGATGATGCCGAACGTGCGTCTTTTTTCGATTTCGTCCATGTGTTTCTCGTTCACGATTGCCCTGCCTTATCCTGCGTTGAATCCCTTGGAAACCTTGATTATACCACGATTTGAATCATTTCTCAAGCAACGGGCAGATGCATGTCACGATCGGACATGCTATTCTTGGGCCGATGGATCATTCACGCTCTGTACAGGCCGATGCCGGGCCGGCGGAGTCGCGTTCCGAGGGCGCCGCCCGGCTGCTCCGCGCTGCCTCGTGGGTCCTCATTCCGCTGTTGCTCATCTTCGCCTGGTTTCTCCGGATGCCCGTCGACGAAGACGATTTCCGCATTTTCAGGCAGGCCGGTGTAGATCTTGCGGCAACCGGCAACCCGTATCACTCGACTCCCAATCCGGACGCAGCCGGAAAGCTCAGCCGGGAAGCCGCCGCCGAGACGAAGGTCTTTCTGTACCCGCCCTTTGCGGCGCATCTTTTCAGGCCGTTCGGGCTCCTGTCGCCGGAACGCGCGCGGGACCTCTGGTTTTTCCTGAATATCGGCCTGCTCGTCGCCTCGTTTCTCGCGGCCTGGCAGGCTCTTGCCCCACCCGCCTGGAGCCGGTGGAAACCCCCGGCTTTCGTCCTGTTTTTCCTCTCGCCCCCCGTGCTGATGACGTTCAACCTGGGCCAGGTCAGTCTCCTGCTGTCAGCCCTGCTCCTGCCTGCCTGGCGTCTTTCGTCGACGTTTCCGGCAGCGGCCGGACTGCTGCTGGCCGTCGCCACCCACATCAAGCTGTTTCCCGTCATTCTCTGCATCGCTTTCATCCGCACCGCACCCCGCACGATAGCCTGGACGGCCGTCTGGATCGCCATCATTGCAGCGATCGTCACGGTGGTCGGCGGGGGCGGCCAATGGTCGGAATTCATCCAGACCACCCTCGCCTCTTCGTTTTACCCCGTCACGGGAGAATTCAATATTTCCCTGAACGGTTTTTTCCGGCGCCTTCTCTCGGAAAACCCCCACGTGCGCGCGGTTGCCAACGTCCCTCAGGCAGCTACGATGCTGACGGCCGCCGCGGCATTGGCCGTTTTAGGCGCATGCCTCCGGGTGACGCTCGGAACCACCCGAAGCGAAACCGCTCGGGACCAACCGCCGGCCACAGGCACAGACCCGCTCGTGTTTTCCGCCTGGCTGGTCGGCATGCTCCTGATTTCGCCGCTGAACGGCTTTTACAACCACACGCTCCTGCTGTTCCCCGCCCTCGCCATCCTGGTCCGATTGTCGCAGACAGGCACATCCCGGTCTCGCCTCCTTCTGCCGGGCATCGCGTTCCTGCTCGCGTGCTGGTGGCCTCCTGGGTGGGCCGAAAAAAATGTATCATTGAATATATGGCTTCGTGAAGGGTGGCGCATGCTGTTCCTGACCCCATCGCTTTACGGGCTGGCCCTGCTTCTGCGTGTCGTGACGGAACTCGCCACGAACACGAATCACCGGCCGTAGACCCGGCCCCTCAGGAGGACTCCGCATGGCCATCAGGCGATTCACCCAGCAAAGCTGCGCGGCATGCTTTTTCTGGCTCGCCATGTCGGCAGGCATCTCGCTCGTGCTGCTTCTGGTCGTATCGAGGCTCGCGTTCGGTGCGGCCGTTTCCCTCATCCAGAGCGTATTTGCCTTCGTCTGGGCGGCGGCAACCGCCCTGGTCCAGGGTCTCGCGACGCTCTCCGTGACAGCTGCCTGGAGCCTTGGCGCGTCGGCGCTGATCATCGCTGGATGGCTCTGGATGCGCCGGGCCAGGGAACACCGATGGCGCCGCATCGAAACTGTTCGCGACGAGATCGAGCCCCTTCTCGCGCTTCTGAAGCGGAAAGGCATGGCGACCTACCGCCAGCGCATAGAAGCGATGCGAGACCGTCTGTTCCTCGAACGCGACCGCATCGAGGAGCTCGACGAACTGCTCGGCGAGGAACTGCCCCGCATCGAGGAGCGGTTCCGCGAGCTGTCGAAGCAGTATCACCGCTCCCCGCCCGGCAGCGAGAAGCAGGAAATCTGGGAACTGATGGAGTCACTTACGGCGAACAGCTCCGCTCTCCGCAGCCGCCGGAGCACGGTCGAGAAGTTCGAAACGGGCAAAATCCAGCTCGCCACCAAGCTCAACTGCCTGCGCCTCAAGCTGTCAGGCCTCGAACAGAACGAGAGCGAGATCGGCCCCCTGCTGCGCACGATCGACGATGTCTCGTTCATCGCCGACGCCGTCGACCGCTCTCCCGACACGCCGCTATCCGATCCCATCGTTCCACCACCGATGCGAAACCGAGGTATCGGGTCTTCCCGGGATGAAACGCTTGAAACCGTTCCACCCCCGAAAACTCCGGAAGGTCCGGACGGAGCCTGACCGGAAACCCTCGCAGGCGTCAGAATCCCGAAATTGTAGAGACGGGCAGGAGCTTGGCGAGCGTCCGCTCGGAAAATGTTCCACGCACCTGCGAGCCCTTCCGTCGGGCCATCGTGATGCGGATCTCGAGCGTCTGCTCCTGTGCGGAAACGCTCCGGTAGAAAGCGACCGATTCCACGTCCTTCACCGTGAGGCGGGTTTCGCCGCGGGAATCCGAGAGGAACATCTTTCCGGGACCCACGCCGCCTGTCGGGAACGTCATGACGGAGCCGGGCAGCGCGACCGGATCGCTCGAATGGACGGTGGGATCCCCGGTACGGCGATACACCAAGTCGCGGCCCACCAGACCGAGCGAACATCCGAGCCACAGCCCCGGGCTCGCAACTGGAACGAACGTCGATGCATCGACGAACGGCGCGCTGATCGCGCAGAAGGCCAGGGCCTTCTTCACGGATACGCTCGCATTCGACGACGCCACGTTCGTCCCGGCCGGAGAATCGTTCAATGCTTCGTTTGTTATATATATCGGAGTATTTGTTATCGTGCCGATCGTTCCGTCCGCGAGGACGCGGAAAGGGCTGTTCGCCTTCTCGAAATCTTCCCGCAGGGCGTTCAGCATGAGCTGGGCGGACTTCTGGGTCGAGATCCTCCATTCGCCGTCGGAAAAAGAGCCGGCCGTGTTCGTGTAGAGGGAAAAAACTCCGAGGAACAGCAGGGACAGCATCCCCGCCGCGATCATGATTTCGACCATCGTGAAGCCGCACCGGCGCCGTTCCGTTCTCATCGTTTCAGTTCCTGACCCTCACCGCGTTGACCGTATGGTTGACGACCCGCCTGACGCCGCCGCAATCGACCGTTACGGAGATCTGGATGGCGTCGGAATTGAACTTGTTCTGCCCGAGCACCCTGAAATCCGTCATGTAGGTGGCGGCGAACGGGGTCGTCATCGCCCCCTGGAGCCTCCCTCCCCGATAGGTGGCCCAAGGATCCGGCGTGATGACCCGTCCCGCGAGCACGATAGCATTGTAAGCAAAATAGAATTCAGATGGAAGCTGTTTGAACTTCAGCAGCGCCATCTGAAGAACTCCATAGCCGAGAAAGTCTGCCTGGACCCGCTCGACGAGGCGGGTGTTGATCGGAGTCGACTGGGAAAACCTCCGGATGTAGAAGCTTCCGAGGATCAGCAGGGCAAGGCTGAACATCATCACGACGACGATTGCCATTCCACGCCGCAGATGCGTTTGCCGTCTCATCGTTCGAGATTCGCCTTCATCGAAAGGAGCTGGATTTCGGGCGTCGCCACGCCCCCCTGCTCACTCCAGCGAACGACCATATTCAGCCGTTTCAGCATGATGGGCCGCCGGGCATTCGTTCCATCGAAAACCGCCCCCGTGTCAACCGGCGCCTGGAACTGCCAGGTGGTGGGAGTGCTCGAGGCGTAGGCGGCATCGTTCAGATCGACCGGCTGATACTCGAAACTGATCGGCTCGTCGGTCACCTGCAGGGAAAGGTCATACGAGTTGTTCTGCGACGTCGTGACCGTGCCGAGCGCGACTGTTCCGCTTCCAGCAACCAGCGAGGAGACATGCGCGCCCGTCACGAGCTGGGCGTAGGGAAGCTTCAGCGCCTCGTTCATCGCCGTTTCGGCGAGATGGATCGCCTCGACCCGGCGGAAATCCTTCCGGGTTCCCGCATGGCCGTAGCCGAGAACGCCGGCAATCGGGATCATCGCGAACGCGAGAATCATCGTTGCGATCAGAATCTCCAGGAGCGTGACTCCCTGCTTCGCCGAACGGTGTATCGTGGAGTGATGTTTCATCGCAGAATCACGTCCTCAGGTTGAACGCTGCCGGCAATGGCCGATGTCGCGACGCCGGTAGCGGGGCTTCCCAGGCTTCCCTGGCCGAGCCACAGGGATACCATCCATGGCGATTCGCCGAACACCAGTTCGACCTTCCTCAACAGGATGCAGCCGGCGGGAACGAAGCCGTGCCACGACCAGTCGATCGTGCTCATAGCTTTCAACGAGAGTTCGTCGATACCGATCACGTCGCGACTGCCGGAGAGGGCCAGATAACGCACCGTCGCTGAGCGGGTTTCCCGACACTGCAGGGTGGGCCCCCACAGGCAGTAGGGATCGCCGTTCACTTCGCGGGTTCCCGCATCGGAGCGCACCTCGAACTCCATGACCGGTTTTCCGGACGCCTCTCCGGGCGTCCACTCGAGGCCGGTCGCGGCCGCTTCCCGTGTCAGCACCGTGCCATCGAGGCTCGGCCCCGGGTTTTGCCGCCATCTGACCGAAGCCTGCCCGGCTTGCTCCCCGAGAACCTTGCCCATTCTCTCGATGAGATCACGGGCAAGCCAGCTCTCGAGGGGGGCCGCGGAGTCGCTCGCAAGCGGATACCAGCAGTGCGGAATTTCACTGCACCCGGATGCGACCATTCCCTGCACTGCCAGAAAGGCCAGCAATGCGGCTGCGGCGCATGCCTGAAGCGGGGCCGGTCGGCCCCGTGAGCGTTCAGCGAACATTCTTTTCGATGATCCGCGTGTCAAGCCTCGAGCTGGCGACCGGCACCGAAATTTTCAGGGACCTGACATTTGCCTTGCTGGAGGCAGCGGTCGGATACCGTGGATCGCTCGGCCAGTCCTTCGCGTCGTCCACTGCGGTGACCTCGACCGTATACCAGCCGTCTTCGCGGAAAATGTGCCTGTAGACGTTCCCCGAGCCCATGTCGGCGATCATCGTCCCGTCGGAACCGCGAAGCGACCAGCTCTGGCGTGTCGTCTGGCCGGCATTGTCCGACATGATCGTCGAGAAGACGACCGGAACGTCGATTTCGAGCGTCGACGTGCCGTTCGGAACACCCTGGACGAGGATCCCACGCACGTCTCCCGCTGAAACCAGTCGCACATCCGGCATGAACCCCGAAATCGCCGCGGGCGACTCGATCGATCCGCCGCAACTCCAGGTTTCGTTGCCCGCACGGTCTTCGGCGACTCCCGTACCGGCCGCGAGATTGCGCCAGGGGCCGGCGAAGGCGGTTGGGTTCACGTTCGAGGGGCCATACAGGGAGACGGACGTGTCCTTCTCGTCGATCGCCCGGAGGAAGAGATTCGGCCGGTCGTTGTCTCGGATGACCAGCTCTCCCGTCAGAACCGGGCCGAACGCGTTACTCGATGCGTCGGCGGCACTGAAGCCGAACAGCAGATTGGTATAGGTGGATATATTATTTGCATAGTGATAATCCATATTGGCGTAGTAATTCACACCGTCCGCCCCCTTGCTGTAATGGACAAGGGCAGAGACCGGAATCGTGTATTTGCGATACGACCAGCTTCTCACGTTCGCCAGCCCGCTTTCGGAGGGAAGCGTGGCGAAGGAGTAGTCATACTGTTTCACGGCATACTGATCGACGGCGTAGGTGTTCAGCCCGTCGGGAGCCGAGCGATACCGGGGCATCGCCGCGGTCAGCGCCGGCCGCGCCGTCTCTTCCAGCCCCGAGGGGACCAGTTCCCCGTAGGCGTTCTGGTAAGAGAACGACGCAACTCTGTTCCCACCCTTGTGTTTCACTTGATATTGCGAGAAATATGGATCTTTGACCGGAGGCGTGGTGATATTCGCATGCGTCGTGACGTTTCCGTAAGGGTTGTCGTCGGCGACCCAGAGGCTGATCTCCGAGGCGTTCGTCTTTCCATCGACGCTCGTAGACAGGATTTCGCCGGTGGTCCCCCAGAGAAGGCCGGGGGAGAAGCTCCAGGCTTTTGCCTTCGTTCCGGATAGATTCGCCAGCTCCAGCGCCGGCGGCGTGTCGTCGAGCACGATGACCTCGCAGTTGGCCATCACCTGGACGGATACGTATTTCGTGTCGAGTTTCGGGACGTAGGTCACACCACCCGTCGGAAGGAAGATCATCTCCTTCCGATAATAGTCATAGGCGTAGACACGCGTCGCGTCCACTCTCATCGTGTAGACTCCGGGTTCGCTCGGAATCTCGAACAGGCGGGTTCCCGGAGCCGCAACCAACTGAGGCGTGCTCGTCTCACGGGTTATTTCAACGAGCTTCTCTGACGGATTCTGCGGGTCGGGCAGGCTGATCTTCCAGGTGAACTTGGGTTGGGTCGTCAGCCAGCGCACATTGAACGGGTTGCCATCCGCCGGAGGTTCGGGGGGAGTGTCACTCATGATGATGCTGATGCGATCTGAATTCAGTTTCTTGTTGTAGAGATTTTCCCGGAGGCAGAAGGCCCAGTCCTGGCTTCCGGTGATTTGAGGAATGACGTATC
>JAKJFL010000035.1:0-12896 GCA_022704935.1 Candidatus Rifleibacteriota bacterium | reverse complement strand
TGCAGGTGATGTAGGGATCCTCCATGTCGATCCAGAAGCCGCCCCGGGTGACCATGCGGCGCCACTCGCTCTCGTATTTGAAAACGCTCTCGCGGCATTTCTTGATGAACGCCTCTATTCCATAGCGTTCGATATCCTGCTTGCAGGTCAGGCCGAGCTGTTTCTCGACCTCGAGCTCGACGGGCAGGCCGTGGGTGTCCCAGCCGGCCTTGCGGCCGACGTGGCAGCCGCACATCGTCTTGTAGCGCGGGACCAGGTCCTTCATGGCCTTGGTGAGCACGTGGCCGGGATGGGGCATGCCGTTGGCGGTCGGCGGCCCCTCGAAGAACACGAACGGCTTGCAGCCCTCGCGGTTCTTGACCGACTGCTGGAAGATGCGTTCCTTGTTCCAGAAATCGAGGATCTCTTCCTCGCGCTTGGCGGTGACGACGGAGGCGGTTTTTTCGAACTGCATGTGGGTCCTCGTGGTGCGAATTTACGCCCGCAGCATGCCGGCCTGGTGGGCCAGGAGCAGGATGTGGGCGGAGTGGTCGAAACTGCTTGTCCAGTGGAAGGCTTCCTCGAGATCGGCACCGATCGCGAACGTGCCGTGGCCGCGGACGACGACGATCGGAACCCTCTTCAGCAGAGGAACGACGGCGGCCGCCACCTCGCTGGAGGCGATCGAGTTGGCCACCTCGATGACCGGCGCGCCCTCGGGGAAGTAGTAGCGCCCCTCGCCGTCGGCCGGGACGATGCGGTCGAAGCGGAAGCCGAGCGCGATGGCGTGTGGCGCATGCGCATGGACGATCGCGCCGGCGGAGGTTCCGTCATATATCGCCCGATGTACCGGAATCTCGCGGGAGGCTCGTTTCGTCTCGGCATCCTCGCCGTCGATCAGCGTCTCGACGATGTCGGTCGCGGCAAGCCGGTGGAGCATGCTTCCGGTGCTGGTGATGGCCATCATGCGGTTGTCGCGCATGCTGAGGTTGCCGGAATGGGAGTTGTTGAGGCCGGCGGTGAACAGGTCCGCGCCGACGGTCTGGAAGGCCCGGAGATGGTTCACGCCTCACCCCCGATAGTTTTCGCTATAGAATCACGGTATGGAGGCCGCAGGGTGCCGCGGTTGGTGAAGATGGCGGTGACGAGTTCGGGCGGCGTCACATCAAAAGCCGGGTTGCAGACCGGAATCTCGGCCGGCGCGGTGGGCACGCCGCGGATTTCGCGCACTTCCCCGGGATCGCGCTCCTCGATGACGATTTCGAGACCGTGGCCAAGCTTCAGGTCGAACGTCGAATCCGGGGCGGCGACGTAAAAGGGGATGCCGTGATATCTCGCGAGAACGGCGACGCCGTACGTGCCGATCTTGTTGGCGACGAAGCCCTCGGCGGTGATGCGATCGGCGCCGACCACCACGCCCTGGATGCGGCCTGCGGCCATGAGGCTGGCGGCCATGTTGTCGCAGATCAACGTCGCGTCGATGCCTTCCTGCAACAGCTCCCACGCCGTGAGACGCGAGCCCTGCAGCAGCGGCCGGGTCTCGTCGACAAACACCCGGAACTTCTTCCCCTGTTCCTGGGCGGCCCGGAACACGCCGAGGGCCGTGCCATAGCCGCCAGTGGCGAGCGCGCCGGCGTTGCAGTGCGTCAGCCAGGTCTCGCCGTCCTTCAGGCAGGCGGCGCCCTCGCGGCCGATCGCGCGGCACATCTCGATATCCTCGGCCAGGACCGCTTCGGCTTCCTTCAGGGCGGCATCGAGAGCGGCTTTCCGCCGGTCCCGAGGCTCGGCCGCGTCCAGGGCGGCCCGGATCACCGACTGGACGCGTTCTAGCGCCCAGAACAGGTTCACAGCCGTCGGCCGGGTGGCGGCCAGCATGTCGACCAGCTCGTCGAGCCGGCCACTCAGCTTCGCGTCATCGCCGTCCCAGTTCTTGAGGCCGAGCCAGACGCCGAACGCAGCCGCCACCCCGATCGCGGGGGCGCCGCGCACCTGGAGCGTCCGGATGGCATGCGCCATCTGTTCCGGCGTATGACAGGTCAGGATGACGTGTTCCGTGGGAAGGCGCGTCTGGTCGACGATGTCGACGGCATCCAACGCCTGGTTGTAGGCAACGGTGTCTATCATGCATGCTCCAGGGCGGGGTCTGAAAGGCCTCAAATGCCGCTTTGAAGCGACTTTTCGGGCTGGCGCATCATACCAGACTCTTCCTCTCCGGGTCAAGGAACCGGGATGGATGATTGCCGGAGGCCACACATGCGGTATAATCTCTTCATGGGTCATCCCAGGGATACCACCATCATCGCACCGACACCGGCCGATACCAGTGAATCGGGTTCGTTGATCATACGGTTGTTCCTGTTCGTTACGATCGTCGTTCTGCCGCTTTCCATCGCCGCGTTCGCTTTTCACACGATGTACAGCGAGGAATTGTCAGCCGGCAAAGCCCTGCTAAGGCAAAAGCTGGCATTCCAGTCGGGAATCGTCGCGCGCATCGCCCAGCCGGAATACCAGATCAGGCGTCTCACAGAGCGGCTGATCGAAAAGGGGTTCGTTCACGCATCAAACCAGCGCATCGAGCGGTTCGTCAACGGCCTCGATCGCCGCTTTCCCGGAGCTTTCAGATGGGTCGTCTGGGACGAAACCGGCACGGTACGCCCCATAAACTCGCCCGCGGTGCTGTCCGGCCAGAAAATCTGGGAAGCCGCCGTCCAGATGTTTCTGAACCACATGCGTATCGTGAACATCCGCGGCGCTGAACGAAGCGGCAAAAATCCGGATGCGGCAATCGCGGGAAATCCCGCAACCTGGCGACTTCAGCGCGCACTCGGCCCGTCTCTCAAGGTCGAACAGCTTCTCGCCGGAAGCAAGCGCGTCATTTCCGCAAACTGGCTCGGAAAAAGCTGCAAAATCTCCTGGGACGTCGAAGCCACGGAGTATTCCGTCGACGGGACTCCCATCAAGATCAGGGGTGGTTTTCTGCTGATGGTGTTCCCGGACCTGCTGCCGCCGAACTTCTGGTTGAAGGCGTTCATCTCTTCCCGGCCGAACCAGCGCCGACAGACGCCATACCCGGTCATGATGATGAGCCTCCGCGACCGCTCCGAGTTTTTCCTAGACCCCACCCTGCAGAACCAGCCCGATTTCGCCGGTCGCACGCTTGCGGCCTATCTGTCGCGCGATGAAGAGGTCTTCGAACGTGACTCATGGCTGCTTCACGCCGTTCCCCCCGAGCCGGAGAGTCCGCTGCGCCTCGTCTCCTGCGCCGACTTCACGACGCTCTCGGAAACCTTCCGCATGCGCCTCCTCAGGCTATATATCGTGCTCTTTTTCATCCTCGCCCTGGCGGCGGTCGCGGCCGCATCCGGCGCCGTCAGGGTCGAGCTGCCGCTTCGCGGCCGCATCACGGGCTTTTTCGTCATCGCCATCATCTTTCCCGTCGCCGGAATCATCACGATCGGCAGGTCGTTCGTCGCCCACGAAGAGGCCCGCCTGCGCGACGATGCTCGCAAGGATATGCGCGGCACGATCGATGCCGTCGATATGCGCTTTCACGATATCGCCCTCTCGATGGAACAGACCATCTTCAAGCGTCTCACAGAACTGATCGGCACCGAGCCCATCTCGGTCTCCCAGCTCGAAGCCGCGATCCGCACAGCCGAAGACGAGGAACTGATCGCAAACTATTTCCTCTCCGACGAGAAGGGCGCCATCGCCAGGCACGACATGATCACCGAGAACATCGCCCTCATGACGGCTCTTCCCCTCGCCATGAAGCAGATCCTCCGTCTCGAAGGGGCGGCCCTCGAAAGCAATGTCCTGATGGACGCCGTCCAGGATGAACTGTCCCAGAACCAGATTGTCGGAACACTCGTCCAGACGTTGTGCCGGCCAAGCCATCTGAACTACTACTGTTTCGGCGATCACCATCTGTATCTGATGAGCCTGCGCGTCTTCATCAACGGGAAAGTGCGAGCCCTGATCGTGAGCACACCCGCCCAGTTTCTCGAACGATTCTTCGCGACCCGCGAGTTTTCCTCGGCCCGCCACGCCAGTGAACTCGCCCCGAGCAGATACGCATCGAATGAACTGTTTTTCTACGCCCGTTCGAAACGATTCTCCCACCTGCCCGAACAAATTCCGCTCTGGAAGCTGCTCGAGAAGAATTTTCTGCGCGCCGGCGCCCTGAACGTTTCTGAAGAAGGGGAAGTGATGATCGACGGCGAGACGTTCCTCTACCTGATCTCGCCCCTGCAGGCCATGATGACGCGCTCATACACTCCCTGCGTGCTCACCTCGCTTCGGCCGATCCAGAACCGCATCCTGCAACTGCGAAAATTCCTCGTGATCCTGGTGTTCCTCGCGCTCGTAACCGCCGTGGCCCTCGGCGGGGCGCTGGCCGGAAGCCTGCTCGGCCCGATCCGCCGCATGGATCGCGCCGTCCAGCGCGTCGGCACGGGAAACCTCGACGTCCAGCTTCCGGTCACGTCGCAGGACGAGTTCGGACGGCTGTCCGGCACGTTCAACACGATGGTCCGGGGCCTGCGCGAACGGGAGCGCATGCGGGCATACGTTTCCGAAACCGTGCTGGAAGCGGTTCGCGACGATGCGGGCAGCCGAACGGTCGAAGGCGAGTTCCTCGAAGCCTCGATCCTGTTCTCGGATATCCGGGGCTTCACGAGCCTTTCCGAACAGCATCCCCCGAAAGAAATCTTCGCCATGCTCAACGCGTTCATGAGCGAGGTCGAGCCGATCATCCGGTGCAACGACGGCCGCGTCGACAAGTTCATCGGCGATGCCGTCATGGCCGTGTTCCACGCCGGAACCCAGCACCACGCGATCCGCGCCGTTCTGACGGCCGTCTCGATGATGCGATTCCTCGAAGATTTCAACGCCTCGCGCGCGGAGCGGGGCCTGTTCACGATCCGGATCGGCATCGGCGTCAACACCGGCCGGGTCATGCTTGGCGACGTGGGCAGCGCCACCCGTAAGGACCTGACCGTCATCGGCGACGAAGTGAATCTCGCATCGCGGCTTGAAACAGCTTCGAAAAAAGGCAGACACACGCGCATCGTCCTTTCCGAAAGCACGTTCAACGCCGTTTCCGAACTGGTCGAAGCCGAGGAGATGCCATTCACGGAAGTGACGGGAAAACAGCAGCCGGTCCGCATGTTCGAGCTGGTTCGCCTCCGCCCCGTTTCCGAAACACGGCCGGCATAACGGTTCAACCCCTCATCCAAAAGGCGATACCGTCCGATAAGGGAAGCGGATTTCCAAGGAGCCGTGCATGAATTATCGCTGGTGCCGCGTTTCCCTGTTCTGGGCCGTCTTTCTGGCTGTCTGGACCCCTCTTTCTTCCGTTCCGGCGGCGGCGCTCCCGGCTCCGAACCCGGCGATCCTCTGGCAGGCCTGCGTCGGCAGCCATGCGGACGATACCTACCATGCCGTCGAGCCCACCCCCGACGGAGGCTGCATCGCCGTCGGCTTCATGACCCTGCCGCCCGTCGACACCCGCACGATTCACGGCCGTCGGGAACTGCTCGCCGTGAAATACGGAAAAACCGGAACCCAGCTCTGGAAAAAAACGTTCGGCGGCTTCGAAAATGACGAAGCCTGCGATCTCGTCGTTCTCGCCGACGGAAGCTCACTCGTCGTCGGATCGACCAACTCGTCGCAGGGTGGCGTCTCGGGGTACCACGGCGGCAGCGATCTATGGGCAGTGAGGCTAGACACCTCGGGCAATGTTCGCTGGCAGAAGGCATACGGCGGCAGTCTCGAGGATTTCGGTTTCGGCGTGGTGACCGCCCCGGACGGCGGCTTCGTCATCGCCGGGGCGACCTCGTCGAACGATGGGAACGTCGGCGGCAACCACGGCGGAAGCGATGCCTGGCTGATCCGCATCGACGATGCGGGCAATCTGCTCTGGCAGACCTGCATCGGCGGCAAGGGTGATGACATGGCCTTCGACGTCATCCGGGGCATCGACGACGGGTTCGTCGCTGTCGGCCGTCTCGAGCGGCTGCCGACGGTCGAAGACGTCGATCTACAAACGAACGGTTTGGGAAACGTGCTCACCGTCAAAGTCGCAGCCGACGGCACGATCGCCTGGCAATCGGATTTCGGCGGCTGGGAGGAGGATGTCGGCTACGGAATCGCCGCGGCGGCTGACAGCACCTACATGATCGCGGGTATGTCGCGCTCATACAACGCGTCGAGCCGCGATCATCTCGGCGGTGACGATGCCTGGGTGCTCGATATCGACTCGACGGGGCACATGCTCTGGAACAAGGTGTTCGGCGGGTGGGCCGACGATTGTCTGCGCTCGATCAAGCCGACGGCGGACGGGAATTTCATCTGCATCGGCACCACCTCGTCGGCGAACGCCTCGGGAGACGTCAGCGGCCTTCACGGCAACAGTTCCGATGTCTGGCTTCTCGCGCTCGACGGCGAGGGCAGCCTGCTCTGGCAGCGCTGTCTCGGCGGTCGCGACACTGATGCCGGATATGACGCCTACGATCTCGCTGACGGCAGCTTCAGGGCAGTCGGCGCCGGTTCCCCGCGCGGCGAGCATGATATCGCCGCGGGCGGCACCGGCCAGGATGCATGGATACTCACCGTTTCGGAAGGCGAATCCTCCGAATCCGGAGACGCCCTTCGCCGGAACGGTGGAAAGAAGCGGCGCTGACAAAGATCTGATCTTTCGGGGCACTGCGAAAGGGAGCGGGAGAGCCGGAACACGAACGAACGGTCTGAAATGCCGTCTGTTCCGGCGGCTGGATCGGACGGGGCGGGCGAAATGCCCGCCCCGTTCAATTCTTTCAGGCCCGATAAAACTCCCGCATCGCCTTCATGAAATACTCGGGATCATGAGCGCCGGCGAGTTCGCGAATCGAATGCATCGAGAGAAGCGGAATGCCGACATCGACGGCCCGAGTATCGAGGTGAGCCGAGGAGATCGGCCCGATCGTCGAGCCGCCGCGCTCGTCGGACCGATTGAGGAACCGCTGGACCGGCACCTTTGCCGTCCGGCACAGCGTCTCGAACATGGCCGCGGACGGGGCGTCGGTGGTATAGCTCTGGCTGGCCGCCACTTTGATCGCCGGGCCGCGATTGAGCATCACCCGGTTGGTCGGATCGCACTTCTCGCCCTTGTTCGGATGAACGGCGTGCGCGGCATCGGCCGAGATCAGAACCGAGCGGGCCGCGGCCCGGAAATACGCCTCGCGGTTTCCGCCAAACGCGGTCACGATCCGCTCCAGCAAGGTCGCGAGCATCGGCGAGCCAGCGCCCTGCTTGGTCGAGCTGCCGACTTCCTCGTTGTCGAACGCGGCCAGCACGGTCGTCGCCTTCCCGGCCCCGGCCGAAACCAGGGCTTCGAGGGCTGCGTGGGTCGAGGCGAGATTGTCGAGCCGCGGAGCCGAGATGAACTCCTGCTCGAGGCCGACGAAACAGCCCGCGCCGGGCTCGTACAGAAACATGTCGTAATCGAGGATCTCGGCCGGCTTCACTTTCAACTCCTGCGCCAGGAGCTTGATGAAAAAACCCTTTTTTTCGAACTTCGCGCCCGTCTGGCCGATCAGCGGAAGCATGTCGACCTGCCGGTTCAGTTTCACCCCTTCGTTCACCTCACGATTCATATGGATCGCAAGGTTCGGAATGATCGCCACCGGCCGCCGGAAATCGACCAGGATCTCCTTCGGCTGCAACGGATCGCGGCCCGCGATCACGACACGGCCGGCCATCGAAAGCGGCCGGTCCATCCAGGTGCTGAGGATCGGCCCGCCGTAGACTTCTGTGTTCAGCTTGACATACGTCTCTTCTGACGTCATTTCGGGCATCGGCTTCACACGGAAACACGGGGTGTCCGTATGGGTGCCGACGATCCGGAATCCCGTCTCGGCGGGATTTCCCCGCCCCACGACGAACGCGAGAAGCGCTGAATTATTTTTTTTAATATAATACTTTCCGCCTTTTTTCAACTTCCAGGCGTCGCCCTCGTCGAGTTCCTCGAATCCGGCCCTTTTCAGGCGCTTTGCGGACGTCTCGACTGCATGAAAGGCGGTCGGACTCGCATCGATGAAATCGATCAGATCTCCTGCAAAAGCGTTCTTCGTCGCCATCGTCTTCTCCTTGAAGGTCATCTGTCTTTCGATGGTATCACGTCCTCATCGCGCGTGTTCTCCGAAGCTCCGGGCTTCGACTTGCGCTCCCGTCGTCCAATGTTTCACCCCACGCTACGGAGGTATGTCAAGCTTGGATGCCACGAGAAGGACGACGTCATCGCCGCTGTATGCCGGCGTGGCGATGTCGCTGGGGCCGCCGATGTCGGCGTCCCAGAAGCTGTCGAACTGGCCGTCCGGTCCGGCCGACTGCAGGAAAGCCTTGCGATAATGGAACGCAACACGTATTTTCCTCCCCCATGGATCGATCATGAATTGTTCGGCATCCGAGTCCATATACGGACCTTTCCATTTCTTCTTGTATTTCACGGCACTCGAAACATTATAGGAATACGTAACGCCGCTGTAGGTGACCAATGTCGCAGCGCCGTCGAACACCAGAGCATTATTCGAAGAGTCGTCCGACATGAGCTGGTCGTTCGTCGTTGCCTCGAATCCACCGATGAAGGGGTAAAAACCCACGTCGGTCTTATGTTGCTGAATCGCCGTTTTCAGGGTTTTGAACTGCTGTTTGCATGCGGAATACCGTCCCTTGTCGATCATCGGCATCACCATGGAGCCTCCTACCGATGCCAAGACCGCCACGACGATGATGACCATGAGCGTGAATCCGCGTGCATGCACGTTCAGACGAGTCATTCGAACGGAGCGCTCCTTTTCGGCAGCTGGGTCACCGTATCTATCGCTTACATGATACTGGTTGATTCAATATCGGTCAATTCGCAAACAGCCCCGGGCTCGGGTGCTTGTCGCCGGAAACGCGCACTTAAGACAACGGGCGGGCCCGAAGGCCCGCCCGTTCTGGACTGGTTGTGAAGCGTTACATTTTCCGATAGATGACGACCTTCTCGTAGGTCTGGAGGCGGAAGGCCTTGGTCACGTTGTAGAGGGTTTCCCGAGAACCGATCAACAGGACGCCGCCGGGGGCGAGAATGTTGTAGATGTTCTCGGCGAGACGTTCCTTCTGCTCCTGTGAGAAAGCGGAGAAAACGTTCCGGCAGACGATGACGTCGTATTGGCCGAGGTCTTCCATTTCGGTCGTCGATGCGGCATTCGTGTATTTGAACTCGACGAGGTTCTTCACGTCGTCCTTCACGCGGAGGTCGCCGCGATCGTCCTCGAAATAGACATCGATATATTTACGGTCGACGTGCCGCATGATCTCGCGCTTGAATATGCCGCGTTTGGCGGTGTTCAGACAGATGTGCGAAACGTCGACGCCGGTCACCGAGATCTTGACGCGGTCGGTGTGGATGTCTTCGAGAATGTGCATGGCCAGCGAATAGGTCTCCGGGCCGTAGGAACAACCGATCGACAGAATGCGCAGGTTCTTCTGCCCGGCCTTCGACCGATCCTCCACGAGCTCGGGGATGACGGTCCCGACCAGGACCCTGTTCTGCTCGGGTTCGCAGAAAAAGCCGGTTCGCGGATCGGTGACGGTGTCATAGAGCGAGATGAACAGGTTCTGGTCGTCGTTGCCGTATCGCAGGGCATGATAATATTCCATCCACGATGTGATGTAGAACTTGCCCAGGTTCCGCTCCAGGGCCTTTTCGAGGGTATCCTGATCAGGAAGCCAGATGCCGCCCTTCTCGGCGATGATATCCCGCAGCAGGACGGCTTCCTCGACCGTCATGGCGTTTCCGTCGCCCTTCGGCTCGGGGGCCTTTGTCATGCGGCGAATCTCACGCGGGGTCGCGACATCGTTCAGGATGCCCTCGAGCAGGGAACACTTGTTCAGGCCGAACGCCGCGAGGAAATACCGTTTGATCCAGGGATTCGCCAGGAACAGCGCCTTGAGCTTCGCTTCCAGGTCGGGCACCTGGGGATTCTCGAAGGCGAGGAAGAACTTCACGGCAGCGATGTTGAGATCGCGGTCGGGATGGTCGAGCAAGCTCAGGGCCACGTTCACGGCCTTTCGGTCGCTGATGCGGGCCAGGGCCAGCAGGGCTTTCGCCCGAACGCCGTTGTTGGCATCGGATTCGGCGATCCTGATCAGCATGTCGACGGCTTTCTGGCTTTTGATCTTGCCGAGAGCCTTGACGATCTGGTATCGGACTTCCCAGCGGGTGTGGTCCAGGTATTTTCTGAACGTGTCGTCGAGCGACCGGTCTTCGAGCCCGGAAAGCGCGACCACGGCGAGTTTCGCCACGTTCGCGTTGGTATCGCCGATCAGCGGGATGAAGAACTGCTTCAGCTCCTTGCTGCGGAAAGCGCGAAGGGCGGAAAGCGCAGCGATGCGGATCTGCCAGTCATCGTGCTTGAGGAGTTCCTTCAGGGGGAAGATGGACTTGAGGTCCTTCATGTTCTCGAGCGACTGACAGGCGTTGACGACGACGCGCCACTCCTTGTCGCTCAGCTTCTGGATGAGCGAATCGACCGCCAGGGCCGAGCTGCACTGCCAGATGGTCTTCGTGATCGTTTCCCGGATGCGGGAGTTGTCGCTGTCGAGCAGTTCGAGCAGCCTGCGCGTGATCTCCGCGTCCTTGCGGGCAGCGAGAACCGCCGCGGCCGCTTCCCGGACGTCGCCGTAAGGATCGGTGCTGAGAAGGTTCATCAGAGGTTCGACGACGTCGGACGAACTCACGCCTTTCAGGGCGAACGCAGCTTCGCGACGAACGTGGCCGTTGATGTCCTTGAAACAACCGATCAGGGCCGGAACCACGCCGCTGCAGGTCAGCATGCCTCGCAGGCTGAAAACGGCGTTGCGGCGGACGACTTCGTCGACATCGGCGAGGAGTTCCTTCAACGCGTTGAAGGAGGCGTCAGACGGCACCGCACCGAGTGTGCGAGCGAGCGCCTGGCGGACCGCATCCTCTGAGTTTTTCGTGAACTGGGCCAAAACCGCCGGAATTTCGGGGCTCGGGACGCGCTCCAGAATCTCCATGATCCGGATGGCGACAGGTGTCGGAGCCTTGACAACGGCTTCGAGCGCGGGCTTCACGACGTCTTTTCCAAGCGCCAACAGGCCCCGGAACGCCGTGTCGGCGATCTCTGCCTCGGAATTTTCGAGAGCGGTAAGCAACGCCTTGATGCAGGCCGGGTCCTTGATTGCGGCAGCGATGCGCACCATATGGACGTATTCGGCCGCATCCCGGTTCTCGAGCAGATTCAGAAGAATCGGCAGAAGCGCCTTCTTGTCGAGCTTTTCAAGCGAGCCGGAGTTCGCGTCCTCGATCTGCGCAAGCGACTTGAGGATGAGGCGACGGGTTCCAGCATCCTCTTCCTTGAGGAGCTTCTTGAAGAGGGGCTCGATGCAGGCCGGGTCTTCCATCGCTCCCATGGCGCCTATGCCGGAGAAATACTCGAGCACGTCTTCCGACTCGATCGAGCCGCTGACGACCGGGAAGGCGTCCTTCACGGCGATGTTCCCGAGGGCATCGACGATCGAATACTTGAGGACATCCGTCTGGTGATACGTATTCACCAGGGTCTTGACGGCCTTCGGATCCTGGATCTTGCCGAGGGCCTCGACTGCCGTCGTCTTCACGTTGTCGTCGTCGTGCTGGACATAGTTGAGAACCGTCTCGGTCGCGGTGGGGGAGCCGATGTTCCCGAACACGACGAGAATCTGGATGACTTCGTCGATGTCGGCGGCGCTCTCGATCGCCTTGATCAGGTGCGGAACGGCCATGGAGCCATAATTTTTCAGGATCGTCATGCCGGCATTGCGCATGTTCAGGTCGGAACCGCGAATCACGGGGAGAAGCGCCTGAATGACGACCGGGTGCCTCATCGAGGAAAGCACTTCGAGAGCCGTATTCTGAACGCCCTTATTGGGGTCGCCCAGGGCCTCGCACAACGCTTCGGCGACGTCTTTCTCGGCGTGGGGCCGCAGATCGCGCACGGCACGCCGGCGCACGGTGGCATCGGTATCATGAAGTTTTTCGAGAATTGCAGTGTAGGGGGTGGTCATTTACTTGTCCCCCTTTCCCGGAGTGCCAGCCTTCTTGTTCACCAGCCGATCGACTTCCTGAAGCATGAGATCGGGCTTGATCGGCTTCTGAAGGAACGAGTTGGCACCGAGGGTGAGGCCCTTCATGACCATGTCCCTCTTGCCTTCCGTCGTGAGGATGATGATCGGAATGTGCTTGAACTTCTCGTTTTCCTTCACCTGCGTGATCAGCTCGAAGCCGTCCATTCCGGGCATGTTGAGATCGGTGATGATCAGGTCGACCTCGGCCTTCGACATGGCCTCGATGGCCTCGATCCCGTTGTTTGCCTCGAGCACCTTGTAGCCGGCCTTTTCAAGGGGGAAACATGCCACCTTGCGGAGCATAAGGGAGTCTTCAGCCACCAAAATCGTTTTGGACATTCCAAGAGTCCTCCGGGTGAATTGCGGACTTTACGCTTCCGACGATTATAGCGAGAGCCGTCGGGAAATTGCAACAAGACGTTTGTACGACGGAAACGGGCGGCGAAGCCTCTGCCCGCCGCCTTCAGAGCTCCTGATCAACCGCGCATGCCGTCCAGCAGGGTCCGCAACTGACGCTGGGTGTCACCCCTGACGCCGGTCGAAAGCCCCGCGTTTGCCGCGGCCCGGGCTTGTCCGAACTGGCGCCGCTCGAAATGGTAGAGAGCGAGATAGAGGTGCGATCGCGCCGACTGCGGGTTCTGCCGGATGGCTTCCCGGAGAGCGTTGGTCCCGAACCCGGCGGCGGCGGCCGATGCCCGCGTTTCGCCGGCGGCGGCAAGATTCGATGCGATCGCGAGGTATCCGCGGCCGATCTCGGCCAGGTC
>JAKJFL010000564.1:0-2783 GCA_022704935.1 Candidatus Rifleibacteriota bacterium | reverse complement strand
ATGGAAGATGGTTCCCATCGCCAGCTGGGTGAACCGGAACGGCCCCTCTGCCCGCGGCTTTAGAAGGGAATTCCAGGCGAGGAGGAAGACGACCGCCGCGAGAATGAGCGCGGGGAGAAGCCGACGCAACGCCGCCATGGCCGTTTCCCTAGAAGGGGAGTTTGAAGCCGGCGAAACCCATGAAGGCGAGGGCCATGATTCCCGTAGTGATCAGGGCGATCGGAAAGCCCTGCATGGCATCCGGGATTTTCGAAAACCGCATCTGTTCTCGAATGCCGGCGAAGATCACGATGGCGAGCGTGAATCCCGCCGCCGTGGCGAACGAGTAGACGATCGATTCGACGAAGCCGTAGTTCTTCTTGATGGCGAGAAGAGCGATGCCGAGAACCGCGCAGTTGGTAGTGATGAGCGGAAGATAGATGCCGAGCGCCTGATACAGACCCGGCGACGTTTTCTTCAGCATGATCTCGACCATCTGCACCAGCGCCGCGATGACGAGGATGAAGGCCAGAGTCTGCAGATAGGCCACGCCTGCCTTCACGAGGAGCAACTGGACGAAGAAGGTGATCGCGTTCGCGAGCACCATGACGAAGATGACCGCGAGTCCCATGCCCCAGGCGGTCGAAATGGCCTTGGACACGCCGAGGAAGGCGCAAACGCCCAGAAACTGTCCCAGGATGACGTTGTTGAATACGGCCGAGGTGATGATGATGGCGATGAGGCTGGACATCATTTGTCGTTGCTCCTTTGCAGGTGGTTGATGCCTGCGAGGACCAGTCCCAGGGTGATGAACGCGCCCGGAGCGAGGCTCATCAGGATGAACTCGTGCTTGAACGGCGTGATCGCGTATCCGAACAGCGTGCCGGCGCCCAGGTATTCACGGATGACGCCGATCAGCAGGAGAGAGACGGTGAAACCCACACCCATGACGAACCCATCGACCAGGGATGGATAGACGGGATTCTTGGCGGCGAACGCTTCCGCCCGGCCCAGGATGATGCAGTTGACGACGATGAGGGGAATGAAGATGCCGAGCGCCTCGTAGAGAGTCGGAGCGAACGCGGCGATGAGCAGATCGACGACGGTGACGAAGGTCGCGATGACGATGATGAACGCCGGTATCCTGACCTTGTTCGGGATGACGTTCCGGAGGAGAGAGATGGCGGCGTTCGAGCAGGTGAGGACGGCGATGACGGAAAGCCCCATCCCGAGCGCGTTGGTGGCGTTCGTCGTCGTGGCGAGGGTCGGGCACATGCCGAGAACGATGCGGAAGATGGGATTTTCGGTGACGACGCCCCGATGCAGCTCTTTTTTGATGTAGTCCAGTTGCATGGCGCTCCTCTACTTGCTGAGATTAAGGGCCGTCGCTCTGGCCTTGAAGATGGCGATCGCCTTGGCGACCGTCGAGGTCATGGCGCGCGAGGAAATGGTGGCCCCCGTCCTTTTTGACCCGCCACCGTTTCGTTTCGATCCCCTGACCGATGAAGTTCGATTTATACTGGTTCGTATTCACTTTCGTTCCGAGCCCGGGGGTTTCCCTGCAATCGAGAACGCTCACGCCGGAGATCTTCCGGTCGGGGGTGAAACCGACCATCAACTTGATGGGATCGCCGTAGGCCTGATCCTGTCGCGTGTCCGTGGCAAGGGCCAGTTTCTGGAGATCCTGGGGGGAAAGGAATCGCGAAGACAATTTGACGGCGATCCCCGAGACGGCGTCCCCTTTTTTACAGACGATGAGTTCGAACGGATCCATGGGATCGGGCAGGATCGTCTCGGAATTCGATGAATCGAATTCGGAAATGATTTCGGAAAGAGCTTTTTTCTGCTTTTCGACGGCGACCTGTGCGATGCGGTCCTTGGTGAGACTGTTCGCAACGGCGATCAAAAGCCCTGAAACCGCAGAGAACAAGGTGAGGATCATGACTAGATACAGATCGCTGTGGCCTCTCATGCGTGTGTTCATGGCTCAGACTCCGAATCGCACCGGCTTCACGATCCGGTCGATGAGCGGGGAGAGGGCGTTCATGATCAGGATCGCGAACGAAACACCCTCGGGATACCCGCCGAACAGGCGGATCAGCATGGTGATCGCGCCGCACCCGATGCCGAACAGCACCCGCCCGCGAAACGTCATGGGTGAGGTCACGAGGTCGGTCGCCATGAAGAATGCGCCCAGGAACAGGCCTCCGGAAACGATGTGGTAATGCGGAAGCAGAAATACCGCTGGTTTCGCGAGATATGCTGCTGTCGCGATCACCGCCACCGTTCCGATGTAGGAAGCGGGGATTTCCCAATTGGCGATACCGCGGTAGATGAGGTAGAGACCGCCGACGAGAAGCGCCAGTTCGCTCACTTCGCCGATCGATCCCGGACTGGTGCCGAGGAAGAGGGACCTGACGTCGAACGAAAAACTGTTGAGGTAGGCGACGGCGTCGGCGCCGAGCGAGGTGCCGGTATACGATTTCACGAAGCCCAGCGGTGTGGCGGCCGTCATCGTTTCAGGTGCCAGTTTTCTGTACAGATCGCCCAGATAGCCGCCGGTGACGCTCCAGTCCGTCATCAGGGCGGGAAAACCGATCAGCAGCGCGACGCGGCCGACCAGCGCCGGGTTGAAGGGGTTCTGCCCGAGGCCTCCGTAGGCCATTTTAGCGACGCCAATCGCGAAGAGGGAGCCGATGCAGATCATCCACCACGGGGCGCTTGCCGGAAGGTTGAGGCCCAGCAGCAGCCCCGTCAGCGCCGCCGAGCGGTCGCCCAGCGTGATCGGCGTCGCCATCAGGAGC
>JAKJFL010000034.1:0-12922 GCA_022704935.1 Candidatus Rifleibacteriota bacterium | reverse complement strand
TGTCGGCACGGCGATGGCGGTCCGCTTTCTGAAATCCCGCGATCCGGTCATGAAAGCGCTGATCGAACGCACCGGGCCATGCGGACTCGCCGTTGACGGCATGACGAGCCTCTTCGAGACGCTTCTCGAAGCGATCGTCTACCAGCAACTCACGGGCAAGGCGGCAGCCACCATCTTCGGCAGAGTGACGGACCTGTTCAGGCCGAAGAAGGTCATCGAACCCCTCGACATTCTCCGGGCATCCGACGAGGAACTGCGCAGCGCCGGCCTTTCGGGGCCGAAGATCGCGGCCATCCGCGACCTCGCCGAAAAGGCCGCCGCAGGTGAACTGCCGACCGTCGCCGAGATTCGAACACTCGACGACGAGGCGATCATCGAGCGCCTGACACGGGTGCGTGGCATCGGCCGCTGGACCGTAGAGATGCTTCTGATCTTCGGCCTCGGAAGACCCGACGTCCTTTCGTCGGGCGATTACGGGCTCCGAAAGGGTTACGCCGTGCTGTACAACTCCGGCAGACTTCCCTCGCCACGCGAGTTCGCCGCGGCCGGTGAGCGCTGGAAACCCTGGCGAAGCGTTGCGAGCTGGTATCTCTGGCGTGCGGCGGAAGGCGTGCGGCTGCCCGGCGAAAAGAGTCGGTGATCGGGGCGCGTCTCGAGAGGGGCAAAGTCGGGAGAGCACAGGAAATCCTCGGCTGACATCGGTATTTTCTGCACGGCCTTTTGCCATCGGCTCTTGACCAGATCGGCGATTGCGTGTATGTTCTGCGGGGGCACTCCGGGTGACCGGGTTCATGCACCGCATACATCGAACGGAAGAGTCACGACATGGAAAGCACCGCTCACCTCGAATTTCATTCAGAAAAAGCAACCTCCGTTTCCGTCGCGGGAGATTTCAACGACTGGTGCGGCTCGTCACGCGGCGCGTTCGATCCGTCGATCGGGAAGATGACGCTCGCGGGCGACTACGTCTGGACGTTCCCGCTGAAAGGCGTCGCGGCCGGCTCTCATCAGTTCAAGTTCGTGATCGACGGTGAGTGGGAGGCCGGTCCGAACCGGTCTTTCTTTCTCGATGAGAGCGGGCACCTGGTTGATCCCACCGGCGGCATCCTCTCAGTCATTCTCGAGAGTCAGACGATGATCCGCGTCAGGTTCAACTACCTCACGAAACTCCCGAAATTCCTCGAACAGCTGACATTCCATATCAAACCACATGGAACGCTCCTCAGCATAGACCGCCACCCGGCCCGTCACGGCGAAGGTGAAATCCTCGATCTGCACTGCCGCGACCTGGACATCACCTCCAACATGCACCTCGAAGTCAGGGGACTCGGCGAAAAGACCGTGACCAGGCCAGTCCTTCCCGACGGGGTGTTCACGAAATCCTTCATTTCTCAAAAACCTCTCGGCGCCGTCGCCGAAGGGAATTCAACGGTTTTCAGGCTGTTCGCGCCGCGCGCGAAGAGCGTCAGGCTCCAGCTCGCGAGCGACCCGGCCATGCACAGGCAGATCGCCTCGCAGAAAGGCACCAGGGACGCCGATGGCGTCTGGGAAATGCGCGTTCCCGGCACGCACTGGGGCTGCTTTTACGGTTTTCATGTCGAGGGGCCTGCGGGTGAGGGCGAAGGATTCGACGCAAAAAAGCTCTGGCCCGATCCGTATTGCCATGCATCCGTTCACCACAACGGACCCTCGATTCTCATCGAGCCCGGCACGACCGGCGACGGGTTCGGCGGCTGGACCGACCAGGAGTTCAAAACACCCTCCAAGCCCGACCTGATCATCTGGGAAGCCTCGATCCGCGACCTGACGAGCCACGAGACGGCGAACGTCGAAAAGGCACTTCAGGGCAAGTATCTCGGCCTGGCCGCAACCCCCAGCCGCGGCTCGGGCATCGATCACATGAAGAAGCTCGGGGTGAATGCCGTCGAGTTCCTGCCGGTGTTCGAGTTCGACGACGATCCCCCCGGAAGCTACCATTGGGGATACATGCCCTCCCTGTTTTTCGCCCCCGAAACAAGTTACGCCCGGACTCCCCATGGATCGCAGGTCCACGAGTTCAAGGCCCTCGTCGACATGCTCCACCGGCACGGCATCGCCGTCCTACTCGACGTGGTCTACAACCACACGGGCGCCCCCCAGGTGCTGATGGGGACTGACCGCAAATATTTCTACCGCCACGACGGCAATCTGACGCTTCTCAATTTCAGCGGCTGCGGAAACGATTTCAAGAGCGAGAATCCCATGGCCCGCCGCATCATTCTCGACAGCCTCGAACACTGGGTGCGCGAGTATCACGTCGACGGGTTCCGGTTCGACCTCGCCGAACTTCTCGACCATGAAACCCTCGTCGCGATCGAGAAGCGACTCACCTCCGTCAAGCCCGACGTCATCCTGATCGCCGAGCCCTGGAGCTTCAGAGGCTCGAACAAGGGCCAGCTGAAAAACACGGCGTGGGCCAACTGGAACGACGATTTCCGCAACCGCGTGAAGGAAGCGGCACACGGCAGGGGAAGCGGCGACGCGCTGTTCCAGGTGTTGCGCGGCTCGATCGACCTGTGGACGGCCTCCCCCTGGGAATCCGTCAACTACGTCGAGTCGCACGACAATTTCACCCTGATGGACCACCTCACGGACCGTAAGGACCATGACGGCTCGCACCCTTCGGCACATGATATAAAGCGCAATATATTCTGTGCGGCCGCCGTTCTGCTGTCGCCGGGCATTCCCATGCTTGCCCAGGGCCAGGAAATGCTCCGCAGCAAGAAGGGGAACGGCAACTCCTACAACGCGGGCGACAGCGTGAATGCCGTCGATTACGGTCTGCGCGAGCGGCACCGCGGGATCTTCGATTTCTATCGCGGCCTGATCGAGTTCCGGCGTTCGCCCGAGGGCCGGCTGCTCCGTGAAGCCGATGCCGCCTCGTGCCGTGCCGTCGAGAAGCTGTACGGCAGCACGTCGTTTTCCATCGGCCTGATCTGGCGCGACCCGGAAAAACCCAAGGAAGCCCTGATCGTTCTCTTCAACGCCGACCAGCACCACAAGGCGAAGTTCACGATGAAACTCCATGCCGGCTCCTGGGTGCGACTGGTGGGAGACGGCAAGGTGTTTTCACGCACCTCGTTCGATCGCCGCGAGATGGCCGTGTCGCACGGCGACTTCGAAAACGGCGTGACGATCGAAATTCCGGCGATCGGCGTCGAAGTCTGGGCCTACGCGGGCCGGAAGCACTGACGTCCCTCGCGGTCGGCAAAGGCAGGCAGCCGCCCCTCGGGCACAACCCGGGGGCGGCTTTTCAGCTGGTCCGAATCAGCTTTTGTGACAGGTGTCGAACTCGGGACAGCGGCCCTCGCGGGTCTCGCACTCGAGCACTCCGTCGCTCTTGCCCTTGCAGACGGATTTCATGCCGGTCATGCGGCGCGCGTGCCGGTTCAGTTCGATCTTATCTTTCCGAAGTTCCACAACCTGTTCGTCTGTAAGCTGTCGCTGAGGAGCCATCGTCATACGGCGTATCCTGCCTCCGTGGAATCTGCCGGCCGTCCGGCCGGGAACGACAGGATACCTGCCCCGCCCCGCTTTGGCAAGCCACCGCGAAAATTCAGGATGAGCACTCTTGACGCACGACAAGGGCGAGTGATAGATTCACCCGGTTATATGAGAAAAACGGCGAAACACGCCGTGTCGAAAAGGAAAGGAACGAAGCCGGCCCAGCCGGGGCACGGCGTTTTGAGAGATGAACCTCTGCCTCCTCGCGCGATTCCGGACCGCTCCTCGAATCTTTTTACCGCCCACCGGACGGCGCATAGGCCTCTGAACCAGTTTTCAGAACGGCTTTGCGCCATGCGCAGGCCGGGTTTCCGCGTGCAAGAACCTATGCGTATATCATCAACAGGGAGATACCATGGACACCGATAAAGACCCGAAGGAAAACCAGATCACGATCACACTCAAGGACGGCTCCACCCACGTCATCGAGAAGGGCACGCACCTTCTGGAAATCGCCAATACGCTCAAGACGGAACCGCATCTTCCGATTCTCTGCGCGAGAGTCGACAACGACATCCGCGGCCTCGACTACGCGCCGACGATGGACTGCAAGGTCGAGTTCCTCGACTATCGATCGGGCGCAGGCCAGGAGTGCTACCGGCGAAGCATCTCCTTCGTCCTCGCGCGCGCCGTGCTCGAGATGTATCGCAACGCCCGCCTGGTCATCGGCCACTCGATCGGAAACGCGTTCTATTACGACTTCTATACGGACGTCCCGGTGTCCGAGATGATTCTCGGATTCATCCGGGAACGCATGATGACGATCATCGGCAAGAACGAGGTGTTCGAAAAGCGCACGCTGAGCCGCGTCGAAGCCTCGGCGATGTTCAAGAAGGAAGGGTATCCCGAAAAGGCGCGCCTCGTCCAGAACATCAACAACGACGACATCGGCGTCGTATCGTGCTGGAAATATATCGACCTCGATCTCGGCCCGATGGTTCCCTCGACCGGGTATCTGAACGTCTTCGAACTCAAGCAGTATTCGCACGGTTTCGTCCCGCCGGCATCGCCGACCAGCCCAAGATTTTTCAGGTGTATCGCGAGAGCAAGGAGTGGGGCAAGATCCTCGAGGCGAACAACGTCGGCCGCCTCAACCACATGATCCAGACCGGCCAGGTGTCCGACTTCATCAAGGTCGCCGAAGCCCTCCACGAGAAGAAGATCGGTATCATCGCCGACGAGATCATCCGGCGCAAGACGGCCCGCATGGTGCTGATCGCCGGCCCTTCCAGCTCCGGCAAGACGACGTTCAGCAAACGTCTCTGCATCCAGCTGCGCGTCAACGGCCTGCGCCCGATCGCCCTTTCCCTCGACAATTACTTCCTCAACCGCGAGCAGACCCCGCGTGACGAGAGCGGCGACTACGATTTCGAAGACATCCACGCCCTCGACCTCGACCTGATCCACGAGCATCTGGCCGCCGTCCTCCAGGGCCGCGAAATCCAGATCCCGAAATACGACTTCGCAACCGGATCGCGCCGCAAGGAAACGACGTCGTTGCGCATAAACGAAGACCAGATCCTCATCATCGAGGGAATCCACGGTCTGAACGACGAGCTCACCTCGACGGTTCCGGCGTCGGCGAAGTTCAAGATCTACATCTCCGCCCTGACCCAGCTCGTAATCGACGACTACAACCGCATTTCGACGACCGACACCCGCCTGATCCGGCGCACCGTGCGCGACCAGAAATACCGCAGCTACGCCGCAGCCGACACCATCCAGCGCTGGCCGTCCGTTCGGCGCGGCGAAGAGCGCAATATCTTCCCGTTCCAGGAGAAGGCCGACATGGTGTTCAATTCGGCCATCCCCTATGAGCTGTGCGTACTCAAAACCATCGCCGAGCCGCTGTATGCCGACATTCAGCCCGACAACCCCTCATACAGCGAAGCGCGGCGCATCCTGCGGCTTCTGACCCTGTTCAAGCCCCTCGATCCGAAGGAAGTGCCCCCGACTTCGATTCTGCGCGAGTTCGTCGGCGGCAGCTCATTCCACTACTGATGAACGGTGCCCCTCATGGGGCTGCCCTTCTGAAGCGGCGGCTGGAAGCGATCCTGGCAGGGCACCCCTCGATCGAGCGGGCTGCCCTCGACCCGGTATCGTTTCCCCGCCGCTTTCTCGTCTCAGGCCATTCACGGCCTGAGGTCGAGATCGTCGGCCTCCTTTCCGCGATGCTGGCTTATGGGAAGCTGGAGCTTTTCACCCGGGTGACGGAGGAGATTCTACGGAGGGCCGACCAGAGACTGCTGGCAGTCGCCCTCGGAAAGCAGACGCTTCGCGACGGCTGGCCGGGCTATCGACTCAGCACCGGGAACGACATCTCGCGGCTGGTTCGAGCCGGCGGCACGGTCATCGAGCTGCGCGGCGGCCTGCTCGAATGCTTCCTGGGCGGGTGGCAGGCGACACATTCGCTCAAAGACGGCCTGATCGCCCTCCGCACCGACCTCGCAACCGCCGTCGCCGACGACGGGAACGGCCCGATGACGCACGGTCTTGCCCATCTTCTCCCCGATCCGGCCAAAGGCGGAGCTGTCAAACGCTGGATGATGTTCACCCGCTGGATGGTGCGCCCGGACGATGGCGTCGATCTGGGACTGTGGCCGCAGATCCCTTCGTCGGCGCTTCTGATGCCTCTCGATCGGCATATCAGCAGAATCGCCAGAAACCTCGGCCTCACACGACGCGCCACGGACGACTGGAAGACGGCCGAGGAGGTCACGGCAGCCCTGCGGCGCCTTTCGCCGGAAGACCCGGTCAGATACGATTTCGCCCTCTGCCATCTCGGCATTGCAGGCGACTGCACACACGGCAAAAACCCCGAAGTCTGCGCCATCTGCGGTCTCCGCGACGTCTGCATCGCCGGTCGCAGATGAACGAAGGGCTTTGGCAGGGACGACGACGATTCAGTCCCGAGTCGACGTCGTCGAAGAAGCCAGACCGTCCGGCCCGGAGTCGTCCTCATATATATTTTTTGCAATATATTTTAGCATATTCGTTTCCGGATACAGGATGGACGTGACCCCGAGAAACGTCCGGCGGATTTCCTGATAGCGGGGGCTGTTCCTGGCCAGCGCGACGCCGAAATTGAACGCCCCGGCGAAAAGTTCGTATTCCCCCTGAAACGCGGGATGGAGGAGAATGCGTTTCACCCGGTTGGTGTAGTCTGGATGCGGGAGCCAGATCAGATCGGGTTTTGCCTCCATCACCCTGTCGGCGGAAAACTCCCCGAGAGCATATTCGGAGGTGTTGAGACCGCTCAGATCGATGATCGGGATATCGGGGCTTGCCGCCCCCGCATACCCGTGCTCCGTGGCGGCGACGGTGATGTCACGCGGGAGGCGCTGGAGAAACGCTGAAAACCCGGCGATATTCCTCCAGAAATCCAGTTCCGCGAGGGGCTGGGCAGCGTTCGTGATGACCCGCGCGGGCGGAACGCCCCGGTCATGGAGAGCGAACCGGGCGAAGGTTTCCGGGAGAATGGAACTCTGCAGCCCGATAAAAAGCACGCATGCAATGGCAAAGCGGGCGGCGTTCCGTTTCCACAGACGGCTTTCTCCCTGTTTCCCGAGAAAACGGTCGAGAACGAGCAGAGAGCCGATCATCGCGTAGGGCAGAAACGGACAGTAATATCGCGCGTCGAATCCCATCACGGGAATGAAGGAGAAAAAGCAGGTGAACGTCACGAGCGGGGGCAGGATGAACGCAGCGGCCAACGGTGCCGAGCCTCGTTCGACGCAGACGAACAGCGTGAAGAAAAAGAGCATGCAGTTGGTGAGAACATCCTGGAGATACGCGACGTGATTCCAGTTGCCCTTCCCCGCATACCCCGCGAGGGCCGCGAACGTCTTCGCGTGCCCGCCGAGCGGGAAGAAATGCCCGAACAACGCGTATTTGAAAGCGCCGTCCAGGAGAAACAGCAGACCGAACCCCGCTACGAACGCGACAATCCATCGACGCATGCCGTCGGGACGCCGAACGGCGATGCATAGCACCGGCAACAGGAGCGCGCAGACCGCATTCTCGGGCCTCACGGCGAAAGCAGCCCCGGAAGCGAGGACCGTCGCGACCAGCGCCGCGGCCCGGGGTTGCCTGCAGAACGAGAGCGTGGCGCCGATCAGAAACACGTGCGAAGCGAACGACAGGGTCGTGTCCATCCCCGTGACGGCGTTCATTGGGAAGATGTTGAGTACGAGAATCATCGGAAAGAGAAATGCTCCGACGAACGCATGGTTTTGCAGAAGCCGGCTTTCGACGTTCCTGGCACCGACGATCCAGAGCCCCAGAAGCGCGACAAGGCCAACGCCCCAGGAAATCAGCAGGAGAATAGTGCCTGCCGGCAGTGGAAGCATCTTCAAACCGGCTGCGATCAGGAGGAGATACGGTAGGCTGGTCGCGCCGAACGCCTGTACCCCGTCAGGATTCCACGCGATGCCCTTTCCCTCGAGGAAATGAACCGCGTAACGGACGAACATGTAGGCATCGTCGAACGTGGATTCGGGCATCGCGTCGTAGAGGACGAGCGCATAGCCGGCGAACGCCGCCGCAACGAGGAGAGCGCACGCGCGGCCGGCCCATCGTTTCGGCCGGCCTGCGATCGTTTCGTCGTTCATACCGGGCATCGTATCACGCAACGGATGTCAGGGCACGAGAAGATCGCCGAAACTGGCGACTCCGGCCCGGCGGTATGGCTCCGCCACATATCCTTCAGGCGTCCTGCGCACCAGAAGGGGCTCATGACCGGGGAGGACTCGGAGAAGCGCCTCGTTCGCCTCGTCGCCCCGGTCGATCGCGAGGACGACCTCCTGAGCGAGCGGGTCGATGGTGTTGAGCCGCGGCACTTCATACACATTGATTCCATACAGCTCGGGGCGGCGAAGCTCGTTCATTCTCTGATATTGATCGATATATTTCATGCACAGTTCTTTTGTCGGAGGGCTCGAACGGTCCAGATAGGCTCTCAGTCCCGCGGTATCGATGAAATCGGCTGAAAGGAGCTCCATGATTTCCTCACCGGAAAATCTCCACACGCCCTGCAGATGACGCGCGAGATCGAGTCGCTGCCGCGTCGGGCTGGAGACGAACAGGACGCGCGGCTTTCCCCGGAACCGGTCGACGAATCGGGAAAGCTCCGGGTTGATGTGCCAGAACTCGCTTCCAAGAACGCCCCATGCCTGTGCCGCGGTGAGCAGGAGCGAGACTGCAACGCCGGCCGCGAGCAGGCGGTGGGCCGCGCAAGCGAACCCGTCATTCCGAAGCCGCGTCAGGAAAAGAGCGGTTCCGGTCACCGCAAGGGGAAGAAGAGAGAAGTAATACCGCGGGCCGTAACAAAAGTCCTGGTAATCGTAGACGGAGTATCCGAGAACGATGAGCACGGCGTTGACCAGGAAGAAGCGCTCGACGATCCCGGCCGGACCGCGGGCGAGAGGGCGCAGCAGGCCGATTCCGGCGAACGCGACGACGATGCCGCCGAAAGCGAAGACCCCCAGGCCGCACAGATTGTCGGTGAGATTCGCAAGGTGCCGGCCGAGCTCGAACCGAGCGAGGTCGTGCATGACCGTCTGACCATGTCGAATGATATACAACGAATCGCCGGCGACCAGGGTGGTCAGCCGCATGTTCATCAGCAAGACACTGGCGGAAAGGCAGAACGCGACGAGGGCCCAGAACGCCCTTCTGCCCCAGGATGCCGCAAACGTGAGCCAGGCTGCCAGCCACGCGAGATGCAGGGCGACGGCGTCGACACGTCTGGTCATCCAGGCCAGCCCGAGTGCGAGGCCGCCCATGACGGCCGCCGTCCGGAGATGTCCGCGGTCGGCCGTATCGAGCGAAAACGCGCCCGTGACGATCAGGAACAGCATGAACACGTGATTCATCAGGCCGGCCTGCATGAGCAGGGCGAACGGCGAAACCAGCCCGATGCAGAGAGCCGTGCGCGCCGTCTCCTCGCCGTGCGAACGCCGGAGAATCAGATACAGCAGCCAGAACGCCGCCACTCCTAGAGCCGGATTCAGCAGCCCCCCCGCTCCGATTCGCCTCGCGATGAACAGCAGATACGCGAACGCAGGTTGATACGTCGAAAAAAGCGACTTTCCGTTGTCTCCGATGCCAGCAACCTGGAACGACGAGCGGACACCCGTCTCGGGGCTCGTCAGCCGGCCCGATTCGAGCAGCCGCGCATGCCATTCCTGGATGATCTCGTCCTGCACGTGAGGAACCCCGCCCAGGGCCACCTGCCAGACGAACATCGGGACACAAAGACCGGCCAGCGACAGGACGGCGAGGCCCCGCATGGATGGCGCCAGAGGCGGTTGCCCGTCATGACCGCCCGCGGGTTCGCCAGATTCAGCCGGCTCGTGGCCGATCAGGCGAAGCACGAGATCGAAGGCGAGCAGGGTTCGCGCCCAGTCCATCTCCCAGGCGAGCCACCAGACCGGGTTATCCGTGGTAAGAAAAACGTATCCGCTATTGTCGTCCATGACGCGCTGCGGCAGAAGCGAGAACACCAGGAAAATCAATACCGCCGTCCTACCCCAGGACGCCGACAGACTGGCGTATACCCTCCGCGCCACGACGTTCAGCGAGTGGAACCACGACCATGCCGCCCATGCCGCGACCGATGCCCCGACAAGTACCGGAAACCACCACGGATCGAGCAAGATCCCGGCCGCGCCCGTTTCGAGCCATTTCCGAACGAGCCAAGGATCGCGCTGGATGACGGCGGTGACCAGATGGGCGAGAACGAGCAGCGTTCCGCTCAGGAAGGCCATTCCGAAGCGGCCGGCGGCCGGCGTCATTCGTGTCTCTCCAGCAAAGGCGGCACGGGGACCTCCGTCGGAAGGTCGCTCGGAGGGAGCGGCGGCCAGGTGGCGGGAAGCCCGCGGCTCCAGGGCATGCGATAGACGGCTTTCACATTGCCGCCCCCGGTGATGTTCTCCTCGACTGTGCGAATGAATATCGGACGGAATATTTCAGGCCGGGACGCGATCTCGGGAAACCATCCGGGGAAAATGATGAGAAGATCGGGTCTGGCGCGTTCGAGAAAGAGATCGATCCTGCCCTGGCGACGCCAGGAGTTGGTTTCGGGCGAGGCGAGGCCCTCCAGGTCGATGAGCCGCTGCCCGCCGAAATACGCCATGCCGCCGATGTCGTTGATGGCTACGGTCAGGCCTTTCGGCAACGCGTTCAGCCACTTCCCGAGCGAGACGTGGATCCGGCGGATGGTGTCGCACTCCCGCGCATGATCGCCCGCGAGTTCGCTCTCACGATCGAGAGCGAACACCAGCGAGAACAGGAGCGGCAGGACAATCCACCGGGACCTGCCGGAGGCGTTCCAGAAACGATAGAAAGCCGCAATTCCGCAGAACGCGGCCATAAGTATCGTTTGAGGTATATATCTACCGTGATGGACAGTATAAAACATGGTCCCCGTCAAGACGCCGACCGAGACGGCCAGCAGCGGAAGCGCGACCCAGGCCATGGTCATGCCGGCGAACAGAGCCGGCGGCACCGACCGCCCGGCCCCGGTTTTCCAGGCAAGGAAGGGCGCTGCGAGGTAGAGAAGCCCGACGAAGGGATTTTCCAGGAACAGGAACTCGGCTCCGACCCGGAGATGCTCCAGAAAACTCCCGGCGACCGCCCGGACCGCTTCCGGCGCGGGCATCTCGACGATCGCCCGTGGAAGCGCGCGAGGCGTCATCTTGGACGTGAACGTGTGCGGGAACGGCTGGCCGGCGATCTCCGCATGAAACAGGACGAACGGCACGACGCAAAGGCTTGCGATGACCAGCAGCCGCCCCGCGAGCCGGAGGCGGTTCTCCCGCTCCTGCACGAGAAAGATGAGCAGGGCGAGACAGACTAGCAGGAAGTTCTCGGGACGGGCCAGGAAGGCCAGGCTCCAGCAGGCGATGGAGATCTCCCGGTCCCGCGGCCCCGGCGATTCGCCGCACGCCGACAACTGGTATTCGAGCGCCCAGATCGCGCAAGCCGCGCACAGAGTCACTTCCATGCCGGAAAGCGCCCCCCAGGCCAGCGGATACGAGGTTATCAGGAGGAGGCCCGCGACGGCACGATCTGTATCATTAGATATAAATCTCTTCAGAAGGTGCATGGCACCGACAATGGCGAGTATCGCAAGCAGGACGCCGCTTCCCTTGACCGCGAAAACGACGGCACGCATGCCGAAGCCGGCGAACGCACGATGGAGGAAGGCTAGCCAGAGCGCCCAGACAACGCTCGTGGAGGCGGCAACGGACTCCCCGGGGTTGACGCCGAAACCAAGGCCGAACGCCAGGTTGCGTGCGAACGTCATGTGTATCCAGGCATCGTCGACGGGGAAGTTCCACAGGTCGCCGGTGACCTGCTTCTCGCGCACCAGGAGCAGCCCGGCGTTCACCAGGAAGGCCAGGATGACGAGCAGAACGGAGCGTCGGGAAGTCATGACGCGACAGGATACCACACCCCATGGGCAGCCCGCGCGGCTGAACGATAGCGGCAGGGCCACCGAAACCGCGGCTTGTCGGCCGGCGGGGCCTCATAGTATGATGGCCGGACTGGACAGCCATTTTTCACCGGAGGATCCGATGCTCACGTTTTCCGACTTTTTCAAACACCTGGAAGGGTTTCCCTGCCCCGAACTTTTCGAACAGCACGTCCGAGGGTTCGAAGACCTCACCTACGTCTGGGATATCCTCAAACGCATCCAGCAGGGATTCGTCGGGAAGATGGTCGAGCCGCAGATCCTGGGCATCGTCGAGGACGGGGCATGGCTGAAGGGTGAAGACATCTTCATCGGTCGAAACACGAAAGTCCAGGCCGGCGCGATGATCATCGGCCCCGCCATCATCGGCAGCAACGTCGAGATCCGCCACGGCGCATATATCCGCGGCCACGTGATCATCGGCGACAACGCCGTCGTCGGCCATGCCTCCGAACTGGGCAGGTCGGTTCTGCTGCCCGACGCCAAGGCGCCGCATTTCAACTACGTCGGCGACTCGATTCTCGGAAGCCATGTGAACCTCGGGGCCGGCACCAAACTGTCGAACCTCAAGAACGACGGCACCGAGGTGAAGGTCATGGCCGCGGGCACCAGCTACAAGACGGGCATGCGTAAGTTCGGGGCCATCCTCGGCGACGGCTGCATGCTCGGCTGTAACAGCGTCACCAATCCCGGCACCGTCATGGCGCCCGGTTGCCGCGTCTATCCCAATGCGACCGTCTCGGGCTACACCGCGCCCTCCACCATCGTGAAGCTCCGCCAGACCCTGGCGACCTCCAGGGCCTCCTGACGAGCGGACGGAGTCGAGCGAACGATGACAGCGAACGTGCCGCGACCTTCAGCGGATCATTCCCGGGAATTCTTCTCCGAGGATGAGACCAGGCA
>JAKJFL010000563.1:0-2787 GCA_022704935.1 Candidatus Rifleibacteriota bacterium | reverse complement strand
GCCCGGCGTCGGCAAGTCGACCTTCATGCTCCAGCTCGCCTCGCGGCTCGGCGTGACGATCAAGCCGATTCTCTATATCTCGGGCGAAGAGTCCCTGACCCAGATCAAGCTTCGCGCCGATCGGCTCGGAATCGGCAACGGCAAGGACATCTTCCTCGTTTCCGAGCAGAACATCGACGCGGCGCTCGGAGCCGTGATGACCTACCAGCCGCGCCTGCTCGTCATCGACTCGATCCAGACGGTGTTCACGCCCCAGCTCGAAGCCACCCCCGGCGCGGTCGCCCAGGTGCGCGAATGCGCCGCCATTCTCACGAAGTTCGGCAAGGACCGTGGTCTGCCGGTCATGATCATCGGCCACGTGACGAAGGAAGGCGCGATCGCCGGTCCGAAGGTGCTCGAGCACATCGTCGACACGGTCCTCTACTTCGAGGGCGAGATCAACTCGAATTTCCGCATCCTGCGAGTGTTCAAGAACCGGTTTGGCGCCACTGGCGAGGTGGCGGTGTTCCAGATGACGGGAAACGGCCTGATGCCGGTGCTGAACCCCTCCGATCTGTTCGTCAGCCGCCACCGCACGGAAGCGCCCGGCGTTGTCGTGGTGCCGCTTCTCGAAGGTTCCCGCTGCATTCTGGCCGAATTGCAGACTCTGGTGACCCACTCGTTCCTCTCGATGCCGCGCCGCGTGGTGTCGGGCATCGATTCGAACCGTCTGCATCTCGTGCTCGCCGTGCTCGAAAAGCACGGCGGCCTGAAATTCTACAACCGCGACGTTTTCGTGAATGTGGCGGCTCAGCGAGCCCGGCGGCGATCTCGGCCTTGCGATGGCCCTCGTCGGAAGCGCCTGGGACAGGCCGGTTCCCCGCGACCTCCTGATGGCCGGCGAACTGACGCTTTCGGGCGACATCCGACCGGTTTCCGGCATCGAGCGCCGCCTGGCGGAAGGCCGCCGGTTCGGCTTCACGCGCTTCCTGGTCTCGGAGGCCGGGGAATCCCCCAAGGGTGCCGATATCACGCGCGTCCGGACGATCGCCGACGCCATCCGCTTCGTGTTCCCAGGCGGACGTCCGGCGTCGTCTGTTTCCAGGGAGCAGGGGGAGGAGTGAGGTCATGACCGGAAGGCCAACGTGGCCTGTGGTTGCCGTAGTCTGCCTCGTGCTCATGCTGACCGTGGCCGGTTGGCTCGACAGCACCGCGGCGAACGGCACGTTCGTCTACGCCCTGGACGATGCCTATATCCATCTGACGATCGGCAGAACGCTTGCCGAACACGGGGTATGGGGGGTTTCTCCCCGCGAATTCTCCTCCGCCTCCTCCTCCCCGCTCTGGACGATCCTCCTCGCCCTCTGGTGCCGCCTTTTCGGTGCGAGCGATCTGGCCCCTCTCGCATTGAATGCGTTCTTTGCCTGTCTGCTGATTGTCGTCAGCGATTCCCGGTTGTGCCGTTCCTGGCCCGGCTATGCCGAGCGGCCATGGCATCGTTTCGCGTTCCTGTGCATGCTCATGTTCGCGATTCCGATGCCGACGCTCATCCTTTCAGGAATGGAACACCTTCTCCATGCTCTGTTGGCGGTTCTCTTCGTACTGAAAGCAGTCGGATTTCTCTGGTCCTCCAACGATCATGCCGAGCCGACCCGCACGAGGCGGGAAGTGGGCCGGCGGCGCCCGGATGGCGCAGTTCAGCCGGACCCGACCCGCACGAGGCGGGAAGTGGGCCGGCGGCGCCCGGATGGCGCAGTTCAGCCGGACCCGACCGAGGGATTCTTCGCGCTTTCGGTGATTGCCGCCCTGACGGTGGCGACACGATACGAAAGCATGGCCCTGGTTGCTCCGGTTCTCTTGATACTGGCCTGGAGGCGGAAGTGGAACCACGCCATTCCCCTGGCCCTGGCTTCACTGCTCCCGGTGGTTCTGTTCGGGATGTATAGCCTTGTGAATAGAATGCCCTTCGTGCCGGCATCGATCCTGGTGAAAACGGTGGGGCTCACTCAGGGAGTTCCCGCGTGGTTTCTGTATACTCCGCTTGTCAAAGCCGCTTTTCAGATTTTCATCTGCCCTCCTCTCCTGATCATGACGGCCCTGGGAATCCTTGCCGTCATCCGTGTGAGACGGGAACCGGACGTCATGCCTCTTCGGGACGCCGGAGCTTCCGGTGTGTTCGCCGCCGCTGCCATCATCCATGCTGACTTTGCCGGCGTGGGGTGGTTCTACCGGTATGAGGCCTACCTGGTGGCAATCGGTATGGTGACCGTCCTGCCGGCGTTTGTGGCTGATATCGGGTTTCGCGCAAAGGCGACCGGCGAGTTGAAACGAACGCATGCCTCTATCCTCTTCGCGCTTGTATTGCTGTTGTCCTGGCCATTTCTCGTGCGGGCGGCGCGGTCCCTTGCCGATACGCCGATCGCGTATCGAAATGTCGGTGACCAGCAGATTCAGCTGGCGAGATTTCTCGCCGCGAAGGGTACGGGCAGGACCATCGCGTTGAACGATATCGGCGCCGTCGGATACTATTCCGACACGCCGATGTTCGACCTGTTCGGACTTGCCAGCCCCGAGATCTATCATGTCCGGATCCGTCGCGAGTATTCGACGGAAACGATCGATCGCCTCGCCAGACAGGCCGGCGCGGAAACAGCGATCTTGACCCCCGACTGGTACAGACCATTCGGCGGCATACCCGCCTCCTGGACGCAGGTGGCGACGTGGAAGATCGAAAACAACATCATCTGCGGCAGCGATACGGTCGCATTTTATGCGATCGCATCCAATGCCAGGGATGATCTGGAACGC
>JAKJFL010000562.1:0-2792 GCA_022704935.1 Candidatus Rifleibacteriota bacterium | reverse complement strand
ACGACAGCCCCGATCGCCCGTTCCTCGTTATACGCCGGGATGATGACGGATAGCCCGCCGCCGTTCATATTTCCGTTTTCCCTTCAGACGCTTGATCATGCCGGACGACGGCAGCCAAAATGATATCTATTTTTATATATCTTATCATATAACATCACCCGCGCCCGGTTTCAGGGCACATGATCGCCCGTTTTTCCGCTGTCCGCACATGCGGCGATTATACACCACTTCTCCCCCGGGGGTTAAGAAAACTTGCCGCCCGCGCATGCACGTCCTTCATCCCGGCCGGCATCGTGTATACTTCGGATCGAGCCCCGCCCTTCAATACTCGGGAGGAACGATGAACCCACATCTTCTGACTGCTCTGCTGCCTCTGCTGTCAATCATGATTCCCATACTGGCCATCCTGCTGGTCATCGATGTGATCCTGCGGGGAGTGGCCTGGCTGGGCGGCTGGAGCAGTCTCGCAACGGCATATCCCGGTCGGACGCAGACGGAAGGAGAGATGTGGCGGTTTCGTAGTCTTCGATTCAGCTTCTGGGCCGCATACAACAACTGCGTGACGGTTGGAGGGGATTCTCAGGGTCTGCATCTGTCGATGCCCTGGTTCGCCCGGGCCGGACACGAACCGATTTTCATTCCCTGGACCGACATGCAGGTCGTGGAAAAGAAGGATGTTTTCGGGCTGTTTCCCGCCGTATGCCTCACCTTCAAAGCCTGCCCCGGCATTCGTCTCCGTCTGCAGGCCAGCCTTCTGGCCCAAATCCAGGCCACCGTCCGCACCCTTCGTTCTACGGATGAGAATGCCGGAAGCACTCCCTGATTCAAGAGTTTCAAAGGACTGCAAGCACCACGCACCCCAGAATCATCAGCATTCCACCGATCCAGCGTCCCTTAGGGCTGTTCCGTTCGAGAACGAGGTCATGAACTCCCGGAGGCAGGTCGGCCGTCATGGCGCCGTCCCGCCGGTCCGGGGACAGTCCGATGGTCCGTCCTGCGGCGGTCAGCTGCCAGTCACGATCGTAATGGGCAGCAATGCGGATCGTCGCCCCACCGCTCGCGATGTCGACACGAAGTCTCGTTCCCGCCAGCGCGGGTTCGCCGTGATCCACCGTGCCGCCGCCCCGAACAATCGATGCGGAAAAGAGGGACATCGCGCCGGGCTGCTCCGGGACGTTCAGTGGAGCATGAAAAGGTTTGAACGCAGGGGCCACCGCCCGTCCTTCGTTCATATAGTATTCAATATCCGATGTTCCGAACGGTTTGCTTATCCCCGCGAAAACGGCGGAAATCGCCGGCAGGGCGCCAAGCAGCGCCAGGAACAGAACCGGCACGGCAATTTCCGACAGCCTTTTTCCAACCGCCCGGGCGCATGCGAATCCCCCATCGGTCATCGCAGGGGCGAGAAGAATCTGCGCCGGAATCAGCAGGCGCCAGGAAAATTCGAGAAGCTCGCCAAGCGGTGAAAACAGCTGCCAGAGAGGCATTGAACACCGGAACATCATCAGGCAGGTCAGAACCCCGACCAGCCCGCATGGGAAGCCATCTCTCCGTCTGACGAGAATCCCTCCGGCAATCGCGAGGCCCAGCATGATCACCACCGACAGAAGCATCCAGGAGCGCAGGAACCGAAACATGACCCAGCCGAATTTCGAATGGATCTGCTCCCCGCGGTTGAGCAGACAGCCGAGCGCCGGCATCAATCCCTGGATCCGGCCGATTTCGACCGAGCGACTGTCGCCGCTCACGTCCGTGTCCGATCGAAACACCTCATCGAGAAAAAGCGACTCGATCCCGGGCCGAACCTTGCTCTTCTCTTCAAAATGCGCTTCCTTCATCGAGAGCACCGCCGGCAGCAGGAAGGGTGCCGCCAGACATCCTCCGATGATGGAAGCCGCGAGGAACGTGGCTAGGTGCCGCACCGACCGTGTCATGACGGATCGTATGACGGCAACCGCACCAGCGAGACAGATGCAGATGAACGCCATCTGGAGATGCGTCCAGCACATGGCTCCTATCGCGATCGCAAGACGGCGGAGACTCTTCTTCATGCCCGCCAGCGCGCAGGGAAAGAGCAGAACCGCGCACAGATGCTGGAAGAAGAAGTTATGATAGAGATGCATCGCAACGCCGGGGCCGGAAACGAAGCTCAGGCTTCCTGCAATCCTGCGCGGCCAGGAAAGGCCTTCCGATCTGAGAAATTCACGCATGCCCCAGGAACCCGCCAGCGCAAACGCAAGCACGGCCAGCTTGAGAGACATGCCAGGCCCGAGCCCCACCAGCATGAAAAAGGATGTCAGAAACAGGGGCAACTGCCCGAGATACCGGAAGGTCAGGGCCCCGAAGCCGTTGAACACGAAGGGATCCCAGTCCGGAATTCCTTTCGTCGAAAACAGCACGAGGGCGTAATCGCTCGAGATCCGCAAGTGAAGCGGCATGTCGATGGCGGCAGGAACCCCGGGCTGGAGGAGATACGACAGAAAGAGCGGGAGGACAGGCAGCACGACCTCGATGATCGCCCCAGCTGCCGATGCGTTCCGCACACGCGCCGGCAGGTTCCGAAGGAAGGAGAAAACCGGCATCCGGGACCGCGGGTTCCGAATGCCGGTTTCCATGGAGTCTTCCTCGCCGGTGATCAGGCCGGGCGTTTTGCGAGACCGCGGCGGACGATGTCGTTCACGGCGAACGAGGCGACGTCGTCGGCATATTTCCCGGGGCCGAATCCGGCGTCGTAGCCAAGCTCCTTGGCCAGTTCGTGGGTGATGCGAGGGCCACCGCAGACCAGCACGATC
>JAKJFL010000561.1:0-2798 GCA_022704935.1 Candidatus Rifleibacteriota bacterium | reverse complement strand
GTTCAAGAACGTCGAGAACGAGGCCAAGTCGGACAAGACGATCGGCCAGGTGTTCACCTCGCTGAAAGCAATCTTCCTTTCGCCCCGCCTGATGATCCTGACCCTGATCGTCGCCGGTTTCTGGATTATCCAGCAACAGATGTACGCGACGATGCCCAAATACGTCATCCGCCTGATCGGCGACACTGCCAAGCCGGAATGGCTGGCGAACGTGAATCCCTTCGTCGTGGTGTTGTTCGTCGTGCCGGTCACCCAGCTGATGAAGCGGTTCGCCGCGGTTTCGTCGATGCTCGTCGGCATGGTCCTGATGCCCTTCTCGGCGTTCGCGATGGCCAGCTCGCAGTGGCTCGAGACAGGAGTCATGGGGCTTCACCCGGTGACGGTCATGATGATCCTGGGAATCGCGATCCAGGGCCTCGCCGAATGTTTCATCTCGCCGCGCTTCCTCGAGTATTTCTCGTTCCAGGCCCCTAAGGGCGAGGAAGGCGTGTATCTCGGCTTCAGCCACCTGCACTCGTTCTTCTCGGCGCTGGCCGGCTTCATCCTGTCGGGCTTCCTGCTCGACGCCTACTGCCCCGACCCGAAGACCCTGCCGGCAGGCATCTCGGCGGCGGAAAAGGCGGCCGTCTACGCGAACGCGCACAGCATCTGGTATGTATTCATGGCCATAGGGTTCGTCTCGGCCGTCGCGCTGTTCATCTTCAAGACGGTGACCGACCGCACGCCGGAACAGTCCCCCACCCCGGCCAAAGCCTGAAAAGCCATCCGCAGATGACGCAGATACCCTTGAATATCCTTTAGATTATTTTTTGGTTTTCCGGATATCTGCGTTCATCTGCGTCATCTGCGGATAAACCTTCTTTCGTTCAGCCGAGGACATTGCGGCGGAAGGTTTCGATGTCGGTTTTCTCGAGGATCATGCCCAGGCGCTGATGGGGGCGGGCGTTGGCCTTGAACCAGTTGATCACCTTGGCGGCGACGATCAGGGCGGTTTCGTGATCGAGTTCCTTGATCAGCTCTTTCGACAGGCGCGGAACGGCGCCGCCGTTTCCACCGACCATGACGCGCCAGCCCTTGGGCATGCCGATGAAGCCCAGGTCCTTGATGCAGGTCTCGGCGCATTGGTTCGGACAGCCGCTGACGCCGATCTTGAACTTCCCGGGAAGCTGAAGGCCGTGGTATAGCTCGTCAAGCTTCATGCCCAACGAGAGACTGTCCTGGATACCGCGTTTGCAGAACGTAGTTCCCGGGCAGGTCTTGACGCTCCGAATGCAGAGGCCGACGGCGGCGCCCGGCTTCATTCCGCCAAGCTCTTTCCAGACGCCGTCGACATCCTCTTCCTTGATGCCGACGAGCGCGATACGCTCGGCGCTGGTCATCTTGATGGCCGACACGTTGAATTTTTCGGCGACATCCGCAATCTTGCGGAGCGTCGCAGGGCTGACGACTCCACAGGGAATATGAGGCGCCACCGCGTAGGTCTTCTGGTCGCGCTGGATGATGACACCTTTTTCTCCATCCTGAAGCATGGTATGAACCCCCGTTCTGTTTTTTGCGTGCGCCATTATCGCATTCCAAGGCTGTTTCATCAACCGATGCCGCACGGATCAACGATATCGGCGGCCCCCCTGTTCGGCGGTCGACGTTTATGATATCTTCGCCAACGCGAAGCGAAAGGCTGTCATCCCTTCTTGTATGCTTCTATTCCCCATGTTCTGGAGGAACCCACATGAACCGAACCATCGCCATCACGACTGCCGTCACGTCGAACGCCTCGATTCGGCGGGACGCTATGCTCGTCATCGCCGGCGCCCTTTTCATCGCGTTGTGCTCGAGAATCGAGATCCCGCTGTACCCCGTTCCTATCACCGGACAGACGTTCGGTGTTCTGTTCATTGGCGGAGCTCTCGGCTTGATGCGGGGAACGGCCGCGGCGGCTCTGTTCGTCATGCTGGGCCTGTCGGGCCTTCCCGTTTTCTCTGGCGGGGCCTTCGGAACGGCCCACCTGTTCGGTCCGACCGGCGGCTATCTCGCGGGATTCGTCGCGGCGGCGGCGTTCGTGAGCATTCTCTTCCGGCGCGGCTTCGGCCGGACCTTTTCCGAAAAGCTCGCCGTCATGGCCGGCGGCAATCTCGTGATTTACCTGTTCGGAGCCACCCATCTCGCGACATTCGTCGGCCCGGAACACGCCTTCACGTTCGGTGTTCTGCCGTTTCTGGCAGGCGACCTGTTCAAGATCTTTTTCGCCGCCGCCCTTCTTCCCGGCCAGACCATTCGCTGAAAATCCCGGCCCGAAACCGCTCGGGAACAACGGTCCGGCGGTTCGCCTTGCCTGCGCTTTACAAAGCGCCGAGTGTGCGGTAAGATGGCGGCGCCTCGACCGAGGCACAACTTCGGAAAAGGAGTTCTCATATCATGGCTATCAAGGTCGATAAGGAAAAATGCACCGGTTGCGGCGCCTGCGTCGGCACCTGCCCCGTTGAAGTCCTCGAGATCAAGGACGGCAAGGCCAACTACAAGGGTGACGGCTGCATCGAGTGCGGTGCCTGCGTTTCCGTGTGCCCGGTTGAAGCGCTGAAACTGTAAGATATTTTCGATCGCTTCAGAACAAGCGACCGGACCCACCTGGGTCCGGTCGCTTGTTTTTTCGCCCAACAGATCGGGGCTTACATGCCGCTCGATCCCGAGGGGTGTTCGCCTCCATCGCCACCTGATGGGCCATCAGAAGGTATCGAGCCACCCTGATCGGCCGGAGGCTGCGAATCACCGCCCGTATCGCCGTTTTCCGTATCGCCCCC
>JAKJFL010000560.1:0-2799 GCA_022704935.1 Candidatus Rifleibacteriota bacterium | reverse complement strand
ATGAACTTCACATCTGCGCCGTGTTCGCGGAGATGCGAAACCGGGCTGCTCACTTCGTCGTCGTTGAATTTGCGCGCGACAAGAACCGCTACCATCTTGGTCTTCATGGGATCCTCCGTCTCGTTGTATGAACCACTTTATCATGTCAGGATATCATCGCGGATCGTCCCTCGTCAAAAATCGGGAAAAGGACAAACGACCGGAGGTGTGTTACTCTCAGGAATGATGAATGACCGGCATCGCCCACGGGCTCGCGGAACCCCATCGACAACCTGGAAAACAATATATATATCGATAGGTATATGTGTTGCCGTTCCTGCGTGGGGCGCTCTCGGGGATTTCACCGGAACGGGATATCCTCCTTCAGCCCCGAGGCAATCGCAGGAAGTCTCTGCCTCGATGACGGTCAACGCGCCGTTTTCTCCGAGGACTGCTTCGGGAACACTGTTGCCGTACGATCCGTTCATGGATAACCGCCTTCCGGCCCCGTCGGCCCCGCAGGGAGTCTTCGGCCTTCCCGTGAAGGATGTCGAGCGGATGCTGCGTGCCTACGGGGCGAAGCCGTTTTCCTACGCGTTCGGAAAGGAAAGCCGGATGCTCCTGGCCGCGTATCTGGTTACGATTCGGTTCGACCGGTCCCGGCGTGTCGGCGGCATCATCATCGAACCGAAAGCGCCGGTCAGGACCATCGGGGCGAGCGCTCAGGCGTTCTTCACCCAGGTGTTCCTGAGCGGCATCGATCCGTCGTTGTTTCGGACGCTCATCACGCCGGAGAAAATATCTATTCTTTTCGAGCCGCCCGTGAAAAAAGTCGGCAGCGAAAAGAAGTAGGAACGGACGTCAGGATTTCGGTTCCGCCGGTTCCACGGGAGCTGCCGGGGCCGGAGGCGGGGAGAACGGTCCAAGGCCCATGTAGCTCAGCAGGCTGGTTCGGTATTCCCACATCGTGCAGACTGACAGGGCACCGACGACATACAGGTAGACCAGTTTGTCCGGGGCGAAAAACCAGATATACGGAATGCTCGCGACGGGCATGGCGGCCGCGGCGCTGACCGCACCGGGCCTGACCGAGAGGCCCCAGAAAGACAGGGCCGCCCAGACGAGAAACGCGATGAAGGCGGGGATCGGGAGAATCGTGAATAGCACGCCGGCTGTCGGGGCGAGACCTTTCCCGCCTCTGAAGCCGAGGAAAATCGAGTGACAATGCCCGATGACGACGAGAATGCCGCCGAGGCACACGACGAGGGCATACCCATCATCCGAAGGCTGGATGAATCGATTCAGCAGGGGGGACATCGCAAGCCAGCCCTTGAGGATGTCGAGGGCCGTCACGACGACGCCGAGTTCCATCCCGAGGAGCTCAAAAACATCTCCCGAGGGCTTCGTTGTCCATGTTCCGTCCTTGAAAACGGTTCCATGCCGGAATATTCTTGCGAATATGTCACCGAAGGGAATCGACCCGAGAAGGTAAACGAGCAGGCAATACATCAGAATTGAATGACTCATGTTGTTGTACCGGTGCGACGAATGAAATTCACGAATATCTGTGGAATCAAAGACGACTCGCAAGTTAACATAACGGAAAATGAAAAGCAACGACGAACATCCGCGGGGCCTCTGATGAGCCAGCATCCTTCCGAGGGGATTGCCGAGCTGGAAGCGCTGTTCCCGAGTCTCGTCACCTTTCCCGACCCCCGGCGGGCCAGGAAAGACGGGCTTCTCGCCGTCGGCGGCGACATGCTTCCGGGAACGCTGATCCGTGCGTATGCGCGCGGCATCTTTCCCTGGACCTCGGACCCGATCACCTGGTGGTCCCCGGATCCCAGGGCGATCTTCGACATCGACTCTTTCAGACTACCAGGCCGCGGCGAGCGATATCTGCGCTCGGGCAGATTCGAGATCACCTTCGATACGGCATTTCAGAGCGTCATGGAGGGATGCGCGAGGCCGGCGGCCGGACGTGAAGAAAGCTGGATCAGCAGAGAGTTCGTCGGTTCCTACACGCGACTTTTTCAGATGGGGTTCGCGCACAGTGCCGAAGTCCGGATGGAAGGAAAGCTCGTCGGTGGCGTATATGGCGTTGCCCTGGGCGGCTTCTTCGCTGGCGAGTCAATGTTTCATACGGTTTCAAACGCTTCGACCGTAGCGCTCGGCGCACTCATGGCGCGCCTGAGACAGCGCGGCTTCATGCTTTTCGACACGCAGGTGATCACCCCGCACACGAAGCGTCTCGGCGCGTTCGAGATTTCTCGTGCCGAATATCTCCGCCTGCTCCAGGAGGCGCTCCGGAAAACATGTGACTTCCCCTGATCTGCGAGGAGCAGTCCAGAGCAGGTTGTCGATATTTCTATTGTCGGAAAATTCTTCCGCACCTTTTCAGACAAGGGTGAGTCTGTTATAATTCCCTCCCGTTCAGGCTCGATGAAGAGCGACGCAATGATCGACATCCAGGAGCGCAGGACCATGGCGTTTTTTCCCGGCCGGCTGGCACGATGTGTTTTCTCCCTTTTTGCCGTCTGTGCGTTCGTCATCGGCTTCCTTCCCGGGATTCATGCCGAAGAGCTTCGCATCACGGATATCAGGTTCTGGCAGAGTCCCGAAGAAGCCCAGATAGTTCTCGACCTGAACGGTGTGCCTCGTGTGACGCCCGTTCAGACATTGACGGACGGAACAATATTCTTCGATATTGAAAACGTCACGTTCAGGCCCGGCAGGCAGAGTTATCCGCTGAACAACTCTTTTGTTCAGACGCTGAGCGTGCAGGAGCGCGTGCGCGGCGGCGTCCGGGTCTTCCTCAGG
>JAKJFL010000559.1:0-2799 GCA_022704935.1 Candidatus Rifleibacteriota bacterium | reverse complement strand
ATCTCGGGGGCCCGCCGCTCGATGGGGAGACGCCCGGCGAAGAGAAGGGGGCCGCGGCCGTCGAGCGGCCTGCCGAGGGGCGTCATGATCCTTCCGAGAAGGCCGTCCCCGACTGGCACGTCCATCACGCGGTCGAGGCGCCTGACCGACGAGCCGGCCGAGATCCCGGCGGCCTCTTCGAGCAGAATGCAGCCGACGCGGTCCGGTTCGAGGTTGACGGCGACGCCTGCCGATCCGTTTCCGAAGCGCACGAGTTCGTCGAGCTTCACGTCGGGAAGGCCGTGCACCACGGCGACGCCGGACGAGACGCTCTCGAGCCGGCCGGTTTCGACGACGGCGAGACTGCCGGAAACCCGCTCTTTCGCTTTCGTGAGGGCCGTCACCGTGCGACTGAAGATCGGGCCCAGCTCGCTGTCGGGACGAACCGGCGGAGGTGATTCGCGGTCTGCCAGACTGCCTGACACGAGCTTTTCGGCTTTTTCGAGGGCGGTCACGGTGCGCTCGAAGATCGGCCGCATCTCCTCGGCAACGGGGCGTCGCTTCATGCCGTGCGTTCCTGGAGAAGTTCGTGGATGCGCTCTTCGAGCATCGCCAGGTAGTCCGAGAATGTCCAGGCGATGCGCCTGTCGCCGATATGCACCTCGATGCCGCCGATCAGGTCGGGGGCCGTTTCCCACGTGAACGCGACGGCCGGGTTCTTCCCGTCGGGCCGTTCGGCATCCTGAAGAATCGTATGCGCTATATCATCTCGAAGCCCGGCGGGCAGGGAAGAGGATGTCCGGATGACGATCGGGGTTCTGCACGCGTCGATCAGATTCTTCCGGTGTTCCCGTTCGCCGGGAGGGGTCTCGCGCCATCTGCGGAGAAACGTCCGCGCCATCGCCTCGTCGAGGTCCGAGTCGCTGAGATCGTGCATCATCTTGCGCGCGGCGTTCATCAGTTCCGTCCCTGCCAGGTCCGCGAGCAGGCGGCCGGCCGTCTCTTTCTCCGCTTCGATCCGGCGTTTCCAGCCGGTGCTCATCTCCTCGAGTTCGCGCCGCGCCTCTTCAAGCCGCCGCACACGCTCCGCTTCGAGCTCTTCCGTGAGCTGCCGCTGCATGGCGGCTTTCTGGTGCTCATAGGCGTCCCGTTCCTCGGAAAGCGCCTTACGGTCACGGTCAGCAGCTTCCCGGGCCGCGGCAGCGTCGGAAACGGCGGCCTCGACCGTCCGTCGGCGCGTTTCGAGAGCGTCGAGAATCGGTTGATACAGGGCATATTTGAGGATCCAGACCAGGACGAAGAAATTCACGATCTGCGCCACGAACGTGAACCAGTCGATATGCATGGTCAGTGGGCCGCTTTCGTGATGAAGTGGTTCCAGAAGGGGTTCGCCAGGAGGAGGATCATCGCGATGACGAAACAGTAGATCGCCATCGACTCGATCATCGCGAGGCCGACGAACAGAGTGCGCGTGATCGGCCCGGCTTCGTCCGGCTGTTTGGTCAGGGCTTCCAGCGCCGCAAGGATGGCTTTCATTTCGCAGACGGCGGGGGCCACCGTTCCGAGGAACATCAGGGCGGCCGCCGCGAGCATCGAGGTCAGGGCGATGAGGGACAATGGTTCCATGTCAGGGCTCCTTTCAGCTTTCCGACTCTTCTTCGGCGGTCGCCGCGGCAAGAAACACCGCGGCCAGGAGAGAGAAAATGCAGGCCTGCACGAAGCCGGTCAGCAGGCCGAACAGCTTCATGACGACGGGGACGAAGAACGGCACCAGCGAGATCAGGAGGCCGCCCACGAGATTCTCGCTCATCACGTTGCCGAACAGACGTATCGCCAGCGCGACCGTGCGTGAAATATCACCCATGATATGCAATGGCGCCAGCAGCGGGTTGGGATGGCACAGGGCGGCAAGCCATCCGCGCAAGCCCTTCTTCGCGATCGCGAAGAAGGGGGTGGCGATGAAGACGCACAGCGCGAGCGCCGCCGTAGTCGAAAACGAAGCCGTCGGCGGCTCGTAGAAGGGCAGGACGATCAGCAGGTTCGCCGTCGCGATGAAGAGAAACAGGGTGCCCAGAAAGGGCAGATGCCTGTCGGGATCCTTGAAGCCGATCTCCTTCAGCTGCTCGCGAAGCAGTTCGACGATCGTTTCGAGCAGGTTCTGCCACCACGACGCTTTCAGATCGCCCGTCAGACGCCGCGTCGCGAGGATGGAAACGACGATCAGGAAGAGCATGATGCCCCAGGTCGCCACCAGGGTCAGATTGATCTTCGCCCAGCCATACTGCCAGAAGACGATCGCGTCAGGACCGTGAATCATCTCCGTCTCCTTTCTGCTCATGCCCGGAAAGGCAGCGCTGCTCTCGGGAAAGCCATTCCCAGAGCGACGCGAACCCGAACACCGTACCGCCCGCGAGGCCGGCCACGGACCAGGGAAACCCCGACGGCCAGCGGCTGTCGATCCAGTGCCCGACGGCCAGGCCGAGAAGGCCCGGCACCACGACCGACCAGCCTGCCCGACCCAGGATGCGGAGGCCTGACCAGAACCCGGCGCGCCACGCTTCATCGCGCTGCGCGCGCCGCTCTTCGCGCTCGGAGAGCTTTTTCGAAAGCTCCTCCAGCGGGTGTCCGGGAGGTCGTGGTCCCCCGTTCATCTCGTTCCGTTCCTTGTCATTCATGTCCGTGAGCCCGTGCGAACTGTCTCATGAAGCGTGATTCGAGATCGACGAGGGAGTTCCTCAGGTCCGTGTCGAGGGTGCGTATGCGCCGGAGCTCCTCCTCGAGAGCCTGTCTGAGAGATTCTCCCGCTTCCGGCCTGACGGC
>JAKJFL010000558.1:0-2800 GCA_022704935.1 Candidatus Rifleibacteriota bacterium | reverse complement strand
CGCCGAGCCGGCATCGAGAAGCCAGCGTGTTTCGGCGGCGCGCACGATCGCGCCGGAGGGCAGGTTGTCCGGCGCTTCCAGGAGGATCCGGCGGACGATCTCCGCCTTGGCTTCGCCCCTGACGATGAATATGCGATGCTTTGCTTCGAGGATGCTTTTCAGCGTCAACGTGTATCTCCGGCCGGCAGGCAGCGCGGCATCGACCGCGGCGAAGAGCGGTTCGGAACGGGTGCGCCAGTCCGTTCCCGGAAACAGCGACGCCGTATGCCCGTCTTCTCCGATGCCGAGCAGCACTATGTCGATCGAGCCGGTGCCGAGCTCCGCGAGATGCGTCGAGAGCAGGCGGGCGTAGGCGAGTGCCGCAGAACACGCATCAGAGGCGGGGAGGGAAACGGTGAGAAAATGTGCCGGAGGGTCGGTCGGCTGGGTGCCGAACAGTGTCCGGCAGATCATGCCGCTGTTGCTGGCCGGATCGTTTGGGGCGACGTCGCGCTCGTCAGCCTGGCACCACAGGGCGCGACGGACGAGCGTCGGATGCGCGACGGCGAGACGCGCATAGATCGATCCGGGCGTGGTGCCGCCTGAGAGGGCGATCAACGGCCGTCTCCCGGCTTCCTTTTCGAATGAATATATAATATCAGATATTATATCGGCAAACCACGCCGTCTCGTCCGACGCGGTGGGGGCGATATCGACGATCGCTCCGGCGGCCGGGGGGCCGAACCGCTTCACCAGGGGCATGCACCGACGCAGAGGGGGCGCCAGACGCGGCCGTCCTCCCGGATGAACGCGTCGGCTTCCGGGGGACCATCGCTGCCGGCGGCGTAGGCGGGGAGGGGAGGGCCGTCGTTCTCACGCCATGTCTGAAGAACCGGGTCGATGAACCGCCAGGCTGCTTCGATTTCATCCTGACCGATGAACAGGGAGGGATCGCCCTGGATGGCGTCGAGCAGGAGCCGCTCGTAGGCGTCAGGCCGATCGGGGCCGAAGGCCGTCTGGTAGGAAAAATCCATGCCGGCCGTTCCGAGCTCGAGCTGTCTGCCGGGAACTTTCACGTTGACCCGGAGGTGGCTGCCCTCGTTCGGCTGGACCCGCATGACCAGTACATTCGGCTGGGGCACTCCGGCGGAGGCCGGAAACAGGTGGCCCGGCACGGGGCGGAAATGGATCGAAATCTCTGTCTGGCTCGCGGAAAGCCGCTTGCCCGCCCTGAGATAAAAAGGCACGCCCGCCCATCGCCACGTGTCGATGAACAGACGGAGCGCCGCGAACGTCTCGGTGCGCGAACCGGGCCTGACGCCGGTCTCCTCGAGATAGCCTGGAACGGCGGCTCTGCCGCTCCGCCCCGCGGAATACTGGCCGCGGACAGTCGATGTCGAGACTTCCGACGGGGTGATCGGCCTGAGGGCGGCCATCACCTTGCGTTTTTCGAGTCTGATGCTTTCCGGCCGGTGCGAAATCGGAGGCTCCATCGCCGTCAGGCACAGGACCTGCATCAGATGGTTCTGCACGACGTCACGCAGGATTCCCGTGGACTCGAAGAAGGCAGCACGATGGCCGACGCCGAGCTCCTCGGCGAAGCTGATCTGGACGTGGTCGATGTAATGCCTGTTCCAGACCGGCTCGAAAAAAGCGTTCGCGAACCGCATCACCAGAATGTTCTGCACGGCTTCCTTGCCGAGGTAATGGTCGATGCGCAGGATCTGGTCTTCGGTCGCTACGGAAGAAAGGCGCTCCTGGAGAAGATTGGCGGAGGCGAGGTCATGCCCGAACGGTTTCTCGACGATGATGCGCGATCTGCATCCGCAGGGTGTCCTTCGGCTCAGGAGCGGCGCCAGGACGGGAAGAAACGGCTCGACATGCTCGGGGGGGACAGCCAGGTAGAACAGGCGCGCCCGGTTGCCGGCCGGGGCCTCGATGTCGGCGAGCGAGGAGGCGAACGACTCGGCCGCGCCTGGAGCGGACGGGTCGAGCCTGACAGTGTGGATCAGCGGCCGGAGCTGCTCGAGACCGCGTAGCGTCTGCTCCGAAGACACGAACCGGTCCAAGCGAATGTCTATAACGCTTGATATATAGTCAGAGACGCCGATCACGTTTCTACCCGTGACGACCAGCTTGAGGTCCGGGGGAAGGGCGTTCGCGGACTTCAGGTCGGCAAGGGCGGGAAGCAGCTTCCTGCGCGCGAGGTCGCCCGTTCCGCCGAAGATGACGAGGGTCGCGGCACAGGCTCTCCGCTCTTCCGTGACCGGGGTGACGACGCTCACGCTTTCTCGCGGCGGGTCATGGCGTGGCCGCCGAACTGGTTGCGCAGGGCGGCGAGAAACTTGTTCGCGAAACTGTCGGGGCGGCGCGAAGAGAACCGGGCGAACAGGGCAGCGGCGAACACCGGCGCTGGCACGCTTTCGTCGATCGCCGATTCCAGCGCCCAACGGCATTCGCCGGAATCATCGACGCGGCCGGCGACCGATTCCAGGACGGCGGGGTCGTCGAACACCTTTTCCGACAGCTCGAGGAGCCAGGAACGAACGACGCTTCCGCGGTTCCAGAGGCGGGAAACATCGCCGAGATTCAGCGACTCGCCGCAGTGCTGCCGCAGAAGTTCGAAGCCCTCGGCGTAGGCTTGCATCATGCCGTATTCGACGGCGTTGTGGATCATCTTGACGTAGTGGCCGAGCCCGGATCTGCCGACGTGCATCCAGCCGTCCGGGGGGGCCAGCGTCGTGAAGATCGGGGCGAGATGCGTCACGGGGGAGGGATCTCCGCCGATCATGAGGCAGTAGCCGTTCTCGAGCCCCCAGAC
>JAKJFL010000557.1:0-2805 GCA_022704935.1 Candidatus Rifleibacteriota bacterium | reverse complement strand
AGCCTTCTCCATGACGACGTCGGAATACATCATGATCAGGCGCCGGTAGGCGTCCCAGACGAAGCGCGGATTGTTGGTCTTCTTGATCAGCGCGGGGATCGTCTTGGTCGTCAGGCCGACGTTCAGAACGGTTTCCATCATGCCGGGCATCGACTGGCGGGCGCCAGAGCGGCAGGAGAGCAGAAGCGGGTTCGTCGTGTCGCCGAATTTCATCCCCATGTTGTCCTCGATCACCTTCAGGCCGCTCTTGACCTGCGCGTCGAGATCCTTGGGATACTTGCTCCCGAGCTGGAAATACTCGGTACAGCATTCGGTGGTCACGGTGAAACCGGCCGGAACCGGCAGCCCGATATGGCACATCTCGGCAAGGTTTGCGCCCTTGCCGCCGAGGAGATCCTTCATGTTCTCGCGGCCATCGGCCTTCTCGCCACCGAACACGTATACGTATTTATTCATCCCTGGTGCCCTCCTATGATTTCTGACCTGCAAGGGGAAAATCCCCTGCTTGGCGGGAAAGTCTAGCACAGGCCTGGGCTCAATTCAAGAGATCATGAAGAAGAACGGCCGCTTCCTGCGGGAAAAACGTCGCACGGAGCCGACACCTGCGAAACGAGAAACGTCCGAAGTAGAGGGGGGCCGGGTGAAAATCCGGACCGGGTCAGCTCGACTGCCGACCTCCGCAGAGTTTTTCGATCTCGGCGATGACGTCGCGCGGATCGAACGGCTTGAGGATGAAACCGTCGGCGCCGGCTTCGAGGGCGCATTTTCGATCTTGCTCGAGGGCGAGGGCCGTGATCATGACGACCGGAATGTTCTTCGAGGCGGGATCGCTCTTGATCAGTTTGCAGACCTGGTAGCCGTCCATCTCGGGCATGGCGATATCGAGGATGACCAGATCGGGCTGTTCCGCCTTCACTTTCGCGAACGTCTCTTTCGGCGAAACCACCTCGATGCTCTCATACCCGTAGACGTTGAGGATCGTCTTCAGCAGAAGAAGGATCTGCTCCTCGTCGTCAACGATCAGTATGCGCTTGCGGGGTCCGCTGCTTTTCGTCGCGTCCATCATCGTCATCATCTGGCGAACAGTTCTCCGGAATACTGGCTGTATTTCAGCTGGGGATGATCTATATTCAGGTGAAAGACCCCTGAAACAATCGGAACAATCATAAAAATCTAACACCAGGCGGTGCCCTTGTCAACCATGCATTGACACGTGCATACGGCGATGTTACCATGATTTCATATGCTGCAGATAGCCGGAAAGCCCCTTTGGAACTGGGTTCTCGCAATCGCACTCGCCGTCACGGGATTTTTTGCCGGCATGATGCTTTTCGGCCCGCGCCCGAGGGTTATCAGCACCATGCGTGTCGAGGCCTGCCTCGAGGCTTATATCGATCATCGCCATTCCGGCGACGCCGCGAAACTTCGCCGGGAACTAGACCGCCTCAGGCTGAAGCCGGCCGAGTTCGAGAAGATCATCGACCGGTTCATCCATTACCGGATGTCGAAATCCTCTCTCGACCAGGCGATGAGACTGCTCGACGCCTTTAGAAGCGGCTACAGGATCATCCCCGAACGGGTCGAATCTCCGACCGACTCTTCCGAGCCGTTCGCTCTCGATGCCGAGATTCTCACCGTGTTCAGAACCCGCCCCGAACTAGTGAAGAAGGCATTCGAAAGCTGAGCCGATGAAACGAGGACGCTGATATGCAGAACCTGCCGCGCTTTTTGCAGAAGATCGTCACCCTGACCTTTTCATTTCTCGTCTTCATAACGGTCCTGCTGCTGAGCAGCAAACACCGCCAACTCCTGACGAACGTCGGCATGATTCTGATGATCACGGTCGTCTACGTCGAGGTGCTGATGATTCGCGATCATCTCTGGCTGATCGAGGGCAGTCTCAGCGAGGCGCGGCGATGGCGTGACGCGTTCTTCTCCCGACAGACGATGCGTCAGCAGCGCCTGAGAAAGCTCGTCACCGTTCTTTTCGCGACGGTGGTTTTCACGTTCGTGTTCATCTACACGAAGAGCGAGAACGAGTTGTTTACGTTTCTCGGCACCGTTCTGATGATCACCGTTCTGTATTTCGAAGTCCTGACGATTCGCGATGAGGTGCTCGCCCTCGCGTCGAGCCTCAAGGCGCGAGAGATCGCGGAATCAGCCAAAAAAGAGTCTGAGCCCCCGGATGACGCGACACAGCCCCTTCCGGATGCCCCCAATACCCCGACGCCTGGTTCGCACGACAACCGCTGACCGATGCCGCGCCCTTCTACGTTCATGACCCGCCTCGGTGCGGGGCTTGGCCTGCTCGGTTTTTTTGTCTCGCTTTCCGGGAACCTCGATGCGAGAGAGACCGGCCCCGTCTGGCGGCAGAACTCCGGCGTCGCCACCGAAACCGTGTTTCTCAGGCACGGTGTCGAGGCATTCCGCTTTTCTGACGGCATGCCCGCCTTGATGACCGGCGATCTGATCCGGACCAGACCATTTCTTCATACGGAGCCGGCTTCCATGACCGAGTTCGTTCGCCCAGGTTCGGGCGACAGGATGGAACTCTACCCCGGCTCGGTGCTTGCCATTGGCCGGAACACGCTGCGACTCGATCTCGGCCGCATGAAACTCGTCGCTTCGGGCGGCGCCGGACTGTCGGTCGACATCCGGCGGGGCATCCTCGAGATGCCCGAGGGCGAACTGCTTCTCGAGACCGCCCCCGCCGGCGACGTGACGCTCGCCCTCAGGCGCGGAACCGGCTGGATCAAGATGGACGACCGCGCGATCAGGAAGCTCTCGCCGGGGAAACAATATTAT
>JAKJFL010000556.1:0-2808 GCA_022704935.1 Candidatus Rifleibacteriota bacterium | reverse complement strand
CTCCTCGAGATGGTCCTCGTGGTCAGCGGGGTAGGGGTTGAAGAAGCGGATCTCGCGGTTTTCGGCATCGACGGCTCGCTGGAGAGCGGCCAACCCCCGAGTCCCGAGCAGCAGGCTCTCGCGGAGCCTGACGGGGAACTGGCCTTCGCACAGGCCCGTGACGAACACGACCGGGAACTCGAGCCCCTTCGACTGGTGAACCGTCATGAGGCGCACGCCCGACGGTGTCGATGCCGGGCCGCCGTCGTCGTCCTGCTCGAGCGTCGAGGCATAGTAGGTGAGCCATTCGTCGAAGTTCGGCATCAGGTCGATCGCGATCGCGGGTCGGCCGTGTTGCTTTTCCCAGACGTCGCAGAAGTCGTCGATCATGTTGCGGAATCGCATGATATGCCGGGCGCCGGGCGCAGCCGGGTCGGCGAATACATGCGGAACGGTGAGCAGGAGCCGCGCGAAAAGTGAGACCAGGGGCAGCTCGATGCCGTCGCGAAGTAGACGCAGCATTTCGCGGAATGCGGCCAGACGGGCGAGAGTCTCCGGCACGGGCTCGGCCGGGGCCTCGGAGGCATCTTCGGCCGGCGATTTTGCCAGAAGCTCGTCGACAGCCTGTTCGAGCCCCATGCCCGGCTGGAGGGAGGCGAGAAACTGCTGCGCCCAGATCTGGTCGAGCCCGAAAATCGGCGAGGCGAAGGCGCGCCGCAGCGGCTGTTCGCGGTGATCGGCCGGGTTGGCGGCGGCCTGGAGCAGCGACGCGAGTGCAGTCACCTCCTCGGACCGGAAAAATTTCATATCGCCTGCTATGTCAAACGGCACGTGGAGGGCTCGGAGCGACTCGGATATCAGATCGATCTGGTAGTTGTTCCTGACCAGGACGGCGACCTCGGAGGGCGCGAAACAGCGGTGGGCGCCGTAGGTCAGGAGGGCGGCGATCCTGCGGGCGACGAGGCGCGACTCCTCGAGTTCGTCGCGGGCCTCGAGAAGTTCAAAAAAACCCTGCCGGCTGCTTCTGGGAATCAGCTCGTCGGCGGGGTGCTCCGCCGCGTTCTTCGGAGGCGAGTCCGACGTGAATCGCTGCGACCACCGGAGCCGCCCGACGAGGTCGAGAATGCACGACGCACTGCGGTAGTTGCTGCGAAGAGGGAAGAGGCGCGCCTTGAACTCGCGTCTGAACGCGCTTTTCCCGCCCATCATTCCAGGGTCGGCGCCCCTGAACCGGTAGATGCTCTGGCGCGGATCGCCGATGACGGCAATACGTGGCGCTGGCTCCGATCCTGCGCCTTCCCCCTTGAGAAGCTTCAGGAGCAGATACTGGGCGGGGTCGGTATCCTGAAACTCGTCGACCAGAACGACGCGGAACTGCCGGCGGTATCGGGCGGCGGCGTCCGGCGCGCGCAAAACATCTATTGTAAGCGATATTAAATCCCTGAAGTCGAGAAACCCCGTCCGGCGGCGCTCGGCCTCGTAATACTCGTACAGGAGCAGGAGTTCATCGAGGCGTTGCCGGCTTCTCGGCTCGATATCGACGTGAGAGATCGCCTCCCGGAGTCGGTTGGGGGTCACGAGGTTCGATTTCAGCAGGGAGATGAAGGTCAGGGTTTCAAGCTGGAATCCGCGCTTCGTCAGCACTCTTCCGAAAACGGGAAACGTTTCCGGCGTCAGCCGGGCGCAGATGCCCGACATGAGCAGGGCTTCCTTGAAGCCGGTCAACAGCCTGAATTCCGGGTGAATGCCGACGCGGAAATACTGTTCTCGGAGCACGCGGGCGCAGAACGAATGGAAGGTCGAGATCCAGCACTCGTCGTAGCTTTTCGGGTGATACTCCATGACGCGCCCGCGAAGCTCGAGCGCGGCTTTTTCCGAAAACGTGAGGGCGAGAATCTCCTTCAGCTTCGTTCCCTCGGCAAGCAGGCGGCCGATCAGCACCGCGACGGTGCGCGTCTTTCCCGTGCCCGGGCCGGCCACGATCATCGTCGGGCCTTTGAACCCCCTGACGATCGCCTTCTGCTCGTCGTTCAGCTTTTCGAAATCGTCCGCAAGCATCGCTTGGCCTTCGTCGCGTTCAGCGCGGATACAAAAGATCGAACTGGGGCGAGCCCGTCGCCGCCCACAGGATCACGAAATGATGCACCAGGTCGGACAACGCCAGGGCCCCGCCGAGTACGGTCAGCCGGCGCTTCCAGGTTTCTTCGTTCACGACGGCCGCGACGAGCAGGAGCGCCAGCCCGATCATGCCGTGGTGGATGCGGATGCCGAAGGTGAGCCGCCCGACGGTCGACGCGGTGTCGCGCGTCGCCTCGAGGCCGAGGCCGAACCGCAGGAAAGCCGTCGCGGCTTCGAGAAGCGCCGCGATGGCAAGTGTCGGTTTCCAGAGGCTCAATCGTCGTCGTCCGTGTCTGGAGTCTCGGTCGTCTCGGGTTCCTCGGTGGGCTCCTGGTCCATCCAATCCTGCGCCGCCGGCACCTGGAACTCGGTGCTCAGTCTCTTTTCCAGGTTCTCCAGCGTCTGGTTCGTCTGGGCGGAGCTTTCCTCAGCCTGGCGCTGGTGGCTTTCGTGCATCTCGCGCTTCGATTCGTTGAGGGAATCGATGTTTGCGTTGACGCCGTCGATGAATTGGTCGTGCGATTTCTGCCGGTCGTCATGCATCTGGCGCATGTCGCTGTTGAGGCGCTCGGTGTCCTGATTCTTCTGGTTCGTGAAGTCGCGGCGCCACTGCTGGTGCGCATCGTGCGACGCTTTGAGGGTGGCGTTCATTTCGGCGATGTGGGCTTTTTCCTGCTCCGAGGCGCCTGGGGAAACCTCGATCGGTTTGTA
>JAKJFL010000555.1:0-2808 GCA_022704935.1 Candidatus Rifleibacteriota bacterium | reverse complement strand
CCTGACGCGGCTTGTCCACAGCCCCGACGAGGAGCTGCGCAACACCGCCCTGCAGGAAGTCGCGAAGGTGACCCAGAAGCGATATCTCGACAACTTCAATACCCTCTCTCCCGAAGTCCGTAAACTCGCCGGCACGGCACTCCTGAAGCTCGACACCAGCTTCATCGACCAGCTCATCGTCGAACTCAAATCCCTCGACCCCGAGCTTCGCCTTCGCGCGGCCCGCATCATGGAAAACCTCCAGGTGAACAACAAGGGCAAGGATGCCCTGCTCGGGGCGATGAAAGACCCCTCCCGAAAAGTCCGTGCGGCCGTGATCAAGACGCTCGGCGTGATCGGCGACCGTGAACTGCTCGGCAACCTGATCGAGTTCTTCAACGATCCCGACGAGCGCGTCCGCGCCAACGCCATCGAAGCCATCGCGAGCATCGGGGACGCCCGCGCGCTCCAGATACTGTTCCCCTTCCTAGAAGACGCGAACAACCGCATCCGCGCCAACGCCGCCATCGCGGTCTGGCAGATCGGAAAAGTCAACGTAGTCCCCGTCCTCCAGAAGATGCTCTCGATGCGTGAGCCCCTGATGCGCGCCAGCGGCCTGTGGGCGCTCGGAGAGATCAAGCAGGAGATGTCCCTGCCGATCATCCTGGCACACCTGCGTGACAAGGAGGAGATCGTCCGCGTCAACGCCGTTCGGGCGGCCGTCAAGATTTCTCCGGCCGCCGTCAAGCCCTTCATGCCGCATCTCCGGAAGGATCCCTCCGAAGAGATCCGGAAGATCGTCACCGAGTTGAGCTACAAGGTCCTCTGATGGATCAGGCCGAAGGCTACAAGATCTTTGCAAAAGCTCTTCGGGAGCAATTTTCGTCCCATCCGTACGAAAACGAAGTTCTGCTGATGCTGCTGATACCGACTCTCCTCATCCTGGTCTGGTTGTATCTGACGATGAGCCCCTCGCGGCGGCGGTCGATCACCTCGTCGACGAAGCGCGACATCGATTTTTTCGAGACGGCTGCCATCCAGAAAGGACTCGAGTCGTTCGACCGCGAACTTCTCCGCTCTCTTGCGGAAACGGCGAATATTCATCCGATCTACCGGGTGATCCTCGAACGGCGCTCGTTCGAGAAGGCCCTTCGCATTTCCGAAGAAGCACTTGCCGAGGGGCATCCCGATGCCCCGGAGCGGAAAACGCTCGATTACCTGCGACGTCTCCAGCGACGCCTGTTCCTGACATCCATGGAAGAGTAGAGGTCCCTCCAGATCAGGCGCCGGAGCGGCCGTCTCTCGAATCGAGCAGGATCGTGACGGGGCCTCGATTACATTGGGCGATCGTCATGTCCGCTCCGAACACCCCGCCGGCAACGACGGGAACGCCGTATTCGCGCAGTTTCGCCATGAACGCTTCGTATACTGCCTGCGCCTTCGCCGGCTCCTCCGCCGCGGAAAACCCGGGCCGGTATCCGTTCCTGATGTCGCCATACAAGGTGAACTGTGATACGACGAGGACGGCCGCCCCCTCGTCGACGGCGGAAAGATTCATCCGCCCCTCGGTATCGGGAAAAATGCGCAGCCGGGCCGTTTTCTTCGCCAGCCAGTCCAGGTCCTTCGCGTCGTCTCCGCGGCCGACGCCCAGGTAACAGACGAGTCCCCGGCCGATCCGGGACACGTCCTTTCCTTCGACGCTGAGAACGGCTTCCGACACGCGCTGAACGACGGCTTTCATAGACGGCTCCATATATATCATTAGAAATAGAAACGCCCCGGCGAACCGGGGCGTCGATGTCGGGACGAATCGGGCTCAGGCACTCCGGCGATTGAGTTTGTTGCCGGTCAGCAGCAGAAGGACGGGGCTGGCAATGAAGACCGACGAATACGTTCCGAAGATGACCCCGAACGTAAGGACCAAAGCAAAGCTGTGAAGGGTCTGCCCACCGAGCATCAGGAGGGCGATTGCTGAGAACAGCGTGGTGACCGAGGTATTGATCGTGCGACCGAGGGTCTGGTTGATCGAGTCGTTGATCAGGGTGACGAAATCGGTCTCGCGGCTGATTCGGCGGTTTTCGCGGATGCGGTCGAGGACGACGATCGAGTCATTGACCGAGTAGCCGAGGAGGGTCATCAGGGCGGCGAGAACGGTGATGTCGAACTCGATCCTCATCAGGCTGACGAAGCCGCAGACGATGATCAGATCGTGAACCAGCGAGAGGACGGCACCGGTTGCGGAGTGGAACTCGAACCGCCAGGCCAGATACAACAGAATGCCGATGACCGAAAGAAGCGCGGCATAGATGCCCTGGCGCTTCATGTCATCGCCAACGGTGGGGCCGATGTTCGCGACTTCGAGGGCGTCATCCTGGAACGGAATGGAGGCCTTGAGACTCTTGAGGATCTCGCCGTGAAGTTTGCCGGTTTCGGCGGTATCCATGAGGGGGGCCGGGTACTGGATGATGAACTCGTGTCCCTTGCCCTCGGCAACGGCCTGGATGACGAGCTGCTCGCCCTTGAAATACAGGCCGGGCATCTTGTCGAACACCTCGCGGATCTTGCTCTCGGTGGCTTCCTGGTCGAAGCGGACGCGGATGATGTTTCCGCCCTTGAAGTCGATGCCATATTCGAACCCACGCGCGAGCAGCAGGAGCAGCGACAGCACGAGCAGGGCTCCGGAGAAGGCGAAGAAATGGTTGCGGTATCCCATGAAGTTGTATTTCATCGTGTTATCCTTTTCGTCCGTGTCGGCTCAGATGCTCAGCGTCGTGGCCTTCGAGCGGCTGTAGATCAGGTCGAGAGCCAGCTTCACGCATATAATGGCGG
>JAKJFL010000033.1:0-13056 GCA_022704935.1 Candidatus Rifleibacteriota bacterium | reverse complement strand
GGGCGCAGCGGCCGGTGCAGCGGCTTTTTTCGCGCCGGGCTTCGCCGAGCTCTGGTCGTCTCCGCCGGCGTCGAGGGTCGTGCGGAAGATCTCCTCGACCGTCGTCCGTTTGTTCAGCAGCTTGTAGATCGCCGACTCGCGCAGAGAAAGCATGCCGTCGGCGAGGGCCTGCCTGCGAAGGTCTTCCGTGCTGGCCTTGTTCTCGATCATCTCACGGAGCTTTCCGGTCATGGCGAGCACCTCGTAGATGCCCTGACGTCCCTTGTAGCCGGAGTTGTCGCAGTCCTGGCAGCCAGTGCCCTTCGAGAAGGTGAGATTGTCGATGTCGAATCCGGTCAGCCGCAGCTTCTGCATGAGCTGGGGGGTGATCCCCAGTGATTTGACGACGTCGTGTGTCGGCTTGTATTCGGCGGCGCACGATTTACAAATCTTACGAACGAGACGCTGGGCCTCGACGACCCGGATCGACGTCGTCAGGCTGAACGGCTCGATGCCCATGTTCAGCAGGCGACTGATGGTCGATGGCGCGTCGTTCGTGTGGAGCGTCGAGATGACCAGGTGGCCGGTCATGGCCGCCTTGATCGCGATGCTCGCGGTCTCGAAGTCGCGGATCTCGCCGATCATGATGACGTTCGGATCCTGGCGGAGGAACGAGCGCAGCGCGGCGCCAAAGTCGAGGCCGATGTCGGCGTGGCACTGGACCTGGTTGATGCCCATCAGGTTGTATTCGACCGGGTCCTCGGCCGTCATGATGTTGATCGCTGGGTTGTTCAGCAAAAATAGCGATGAATATAGAGTGGTCGTCTTTCCCGAACCGGTCGGGCCCGTGACGAGCACGATGCCGTTCGGCGCCTTGACGCCGTCCATGAACAGCTCGAGCACGTGCGGTTCGAAGCCGAGGTCGGTGAGGTTGACCTTGAGGTTGCCCTGGTCGAGCAGGCGCATGCAGACCTTTTCGCCCCAAACGCACGGGACGAGCGAGACGCGCAGGTCGACCTTGCGCTCCGCGAGATGGAGCTTGATGCGGCCGTCCTGCGGACAGCGCGTCTCGGCGATGTCGAGGTTCGCCATGACCTTGATGCGGCTGACGACACCGGCGTGGGCCGCCTTCGTCGGCTTCATCTGCAGCTTCATCACACCGTCCTTACGGAACCGCACCCGAAGTTCGTCTTCGAACGGCTCGATGTGGATGTCCGATGCACCGGTCTGGACGGCCTGCGTGATGATCAGGTTCACCAGCTTGATGATCGGCGCGGCGTTCTCGCCCAGCTCGCCCAGTGAATCATCCCCATTCTCGGCGGCGCCCGACTCGCCCACCTGGTCGGCAAGGGCGTCGACGCTTTCGCCATACAGTTTTCCGAGGGCGGCCGTAATCGAAAGTTCTGAGCTGACGACCGGCGAGATGCGCATGCCCGTCATCATCTCGATGTGATCGATAGTGATGATGTCGGTCGGGTCGGTCATCGCGACGACCAGTTTGCTCTCTTCCTTTTTGACCGGACACAGAATGTGGTCGTAGCAGAGCTTCTTCGGAAGCAGTGTCGCCAGCACCGGGTCGACGAGGCTTTCCTCGAGATCGATGTACGGGATGTCGAACTGTTTGGAAAGGGCGATCGACAGCTGTTTGTTCGAGAGAATGCCGTTCTTGACCAGGTAGGCACCGAGACGGGTCTTGTCTTTTTTCGCCTTGTCGAGCGCATCCTTCATCTGCTCGGCGGTGCAGTATTTGGAATCGACGATGATGTCACCGAGGCGCTTGCGGGGGCCCTTCTTGCCGCCTCCCGTCGCTGCGGCCGGCTTCTTCTGGTCGGACAGCTGTTTGAGCTTCTTTTCGAGGGCATCCCAGAGCACTTTGGCCGGTTTGAGCGCGAGCGTCGGGTTATTGGCGCCGAGCGTCTGGAAAATCTCGGAAGATTTCGCGGGCGCCAGCATGCCGACCAGCAATTCCTGTCCGTTGAGTTTGATCGGAATCGCCTTGTGTTCGACCATCTGTTCGAGCGTGAACAGCTTCAGCACTTCGGACGGAATCTGCACCGCATCGAGGTCGACGAACGCGACGTCGAGAATCGTGGCCTCGATCTCGGCCAGTATCCTGGGCGTCACCTGCTGCCGGGTGGCGACGGCAAAAATCAGTTCGTCGGGGTCGGTCTTCTCTTTCCGAAGGGTATCCCATTCCTCGTTCGAAACGGCTTTTCTCTCGCGAAGCAGAACGCCGAGCTTCTGAAGCACGAACGAGTCGGTCGGAAAAGCGGGAAAACTTCCCTGGAACAGCACGTCATCCATTGTCGGTTGGTCCTCGATCTTCCGGCGTGGCTCCGAGAATGCGCTCGGCCATCTCGGCGAAGGCCGGTCGCAGGCCGATCGTCAGTGCCTGCATCAGATGCTGTCTCGCTTTGACCGGCGCCTTTTTCCGCAGGAGCATGCCGAGTTGGAACTGGGCGTCGGCGTAGCGCGGGTTCAGCTCGATCGCCTTCCGCAGGCCCCGTTCGGCCGCGGCGCGCTTTCCAAGCTGAAGAAAGCACATCGCCATCCAGTAGTAGGCGTCGGGATACCGGCTGTTCATACCGGCCGCTTCCTCGAAATGCCTCAGGGCATCGGCCCAGAGGGCGTCTTCGAAATACTTGATGCCCAGGTTGATGCGACTGGCCGCCATGTCGAGTTCGATGACGGCGATCTTCTTCAGTTCGATCAGCGCCTCTTCGAGATATCCCTGGCGGAGCAGAGTCTCCGCCGCCTGGAACGTCGGCGCAACGCTCTGCTTCTTGTGAAGCACCATCTCGCGATACGCCGAGACGGCCGCGTCGTAGTTTCCCTGCATTTCCCGGAGAGTGCCGAGATAGAAGTAGGCGGCGACGAGGCCCGAATGTTTCGCAACCAGTTCCTCGAGCAGCGAGCCCGCCTCCCAGAACGCACCCCGGAACAGGAGGGCCTTTCCGAGCGAGAGGCCGATGTCGGGGTAGTTCGGGTGCGCCCCGTATTCGCGCCTCAGGCGTGTGATCTCGAGGTCGAGTTCGGCGATGCGCATGCGAAGGCTGTCGAGATTGCGACGGGCGACGGCCATCTGGGGCTGGCGGCGCAGCACCTCTTCGAAACAGCTCCGTGCCTCGTCGAGACGGTACATTTCCATCCGGAGCGAGCCCAGGTTGTTCACCACGCGCATGTCATCGGGCGCAAGGCGGTGGGCTTCCGTGAACTGTTCTTCGGCGTCGCGGAACAAACCGCGGGCGAGGAACACATTGCCAAGATTGTTGACGATTTCCGGGTCGCCGGGGAACAGCGTATTCGCCTGTCGAAGGGTCTTTTCGGCTTCTTCGAGGTGGCCCAGGCGTCTCTGTATGCTCGCTTTCAGGAGAAGCAGGGGCTTGGATTCGGGAACGATCGCCTCGGCGGCGTCGAGCCGGGAAAGCGCTTCCTGTGTTTTGTCCAGCCGGAGGAGCTCCTCGATCTTGCTGCCGAGAGCACCGGAGCCATCGATGACCAGATGTTGGGAGAGGTTCTGGATCTCGCCGTCGAAGGCAGTCTCGATGAAAGAGGAAAGCTGGCCGGTGACTTCACTGGACTTCTTTCGGGCCGCTTCCAGCATGAAGCTGATGTTCGGGTACTCGGGGTCGAGCTGCTGTACCATACGAAATTCGTGCAGTGCAGCTGGGAAAAAGCCACCCCGGAAATAATGGATGGCCCTGTCGAAGTGTTCCTCGGCCTCTTTCGCTCTCATCGTCGTCCCGTCAAATGTGGGGTGTTGCCTTATGGTTGGGTTGGTGATACACTTTGGTATACCCTATCAGATAGTGCTTGTCAACGGGAAAACCCCCCAGGAGGGCTTCCATGGATTCCACCCCCGGAATCAAGATGAAGTTTTGTGAGTCACTGGACCGCTTTGTCGCGATTCGCGCGTTCACGCCCGAACAGAAGCAGCAGCTCTTCAAGAACATCAAGATCACGGACAAGAAGTCCTACAAGCGTCTGATCATCAACGCATCGGTAGTGAACTACCTTGACGAGATCGCGCCCCTGGTGTTCGGGAACAACGAGTACCCGCTTCTGGGCGAGATCATCGAACAGGAACTGTATAACCTGTGCGTGAAGGTCAACCCTTCCCTCGACATCAAGGAAGTGACCATCCAGGTCGACGAGAATCAGCCCCAGGGCGCGATTCCGATGCTCGGCTCCGAGGCCGCCGACGAGGCGAAGGCCAAGAACCAGCGGTTCATGGAGATCGAGAAACACCTGAAGAAGCGCATCATCGGCCAGGATGAAGCCATCACGGCCGTCGCGCAGGCGATCCGCAAGGCCAAGGTCGGCCTGAAGAACCCGAAGCGGCCGATCGGCAGCTTCATCTTCGTCGGCCAGACCGGCGTCGGCAAGACCGAGCTCGCCAAGGCGTTGTGCGAGTTTCTGACCGGCAACGAGACCGACCTCGTGCGCGTCGACTGCTCGGAATACGCCATGAGCCACGAGTATTCGAAACTGATCGGCGCGCCTCCCGGCTACATCGGCCACAACGAGGGCGGCTACCTGACCGAGGCCGTCAAGAACAAGCCGAACGGCGTCGTCGTGTTCGACGAGATCGAGAAGGCGCACGAGAAGGTGCACAACCTCCTGCTCCAGCTGCTCGACGAAGGCATTCTCACCGACAGCAAGGGTGAGATGGTCAGCTTCCGCGAAGCCTGCATCATCATGACCACCAACGTCGGCGTCAGCGACATCACATCGGAAGAGAGCAAGCCGGGCTTCCGCGTCGGCGTCGACACCGCCAAGGCCGACAAGCCGAAAGAGAAGCTCGAGGAGCTGTCGCACGCCCAGAAGACGAAGATCACGCGCAAGAGCCTCGAGAAGAAGTTCCCGCCCGAGTTCCTCAACCGCATCGACGACATCATCGTGTTCCGGGCCCTCACGAAGGAAGACAACCTGCATATCCTCGACATCATGCTCAACGAGGTCGCCTCGCGGCTTTCGAACCTGAACATGAAAATCGAGTTCACCGACGCGCTGCGCACGTTCCTCGTCGATCAGGGCACCGACCTCAAATACGGCGCGCGCCCCCTGCGCCGCTGCATCCATCGTCACATCGAGAACCCGCTCGCCGAGTTGATCCTGAAGGGCGAGCAGTTCAAGGCCGGTGACGTCATTTCTGCCGTGCCCGGCAAGGATGCCGACGGTGAAGACACGGCGGCCTTCAAGGTGACGGGCCAATTCGAAGTTCCGAAGCCCGATTCGGCCCCCGTGCCGCCGGTCCCCGAACAGACCCCGAAAAAATAACGGCATTTATCAAACATCGCCTTCCGGCTCCCGGAAGGCGATGTTGCTTTATCGCATCCTACTTTCGCGCAATGCGCGAGCTCGAGGCCCCGCCCGGTGCTTTCCCCGTATACAGTTCGTAGGCAATGCGCCCCGCAAGCGACGCCGCACGCACCGACGAAAAGCCGGGCTGGCCGACCAGGACGGTGAGAGCGAGGTCCCTGCCGCCGGTGCGGGTGAAGCCGCCGAACCAGGTGAACAGGTAGTGCGGATCGGTTCCGGTCAGCGTACCGGTCTTCCCGCCGCTCATGTTCGCGAGACTGGGGCAGCTCTTGTAGCACGCAAAGCCACGTTTGCCGGTTCCATGGGTCGTGGTCGTGCGCATCATCTCGTAGATCTGCGTGGCCACGCCGGTCGGAATGGGCTGGGCAAGCGGGAACGGCTGGCGGCGGAACACCACCTGGCCCTTGTGGACGATGTAATCGACCAGGTAGGGCTTCATCATGCGCCCACGATTGAGAACGGTCGAGACGATGCTCGACACGTGCATCGGAGAGACTTCGAACTCGCGGTTCAGGCCTGCGGCCGCTTCCCCGAGCTTCACGCCGGAATCTGGGATATCGGCGACGGATTTCGTCACGGGCAGGTCGAAGTAGAACGGCCGGTTGAACCCGAACGCGTTCGCATAGGCAAGCAGGACGGATTTGCCGACCGCCCGGCCGACAACGCCGAACACGCCATTGTGGGACTTGGCGAACGCGCGCCACAGTTCGAGCGAGGCTTTGCGGCCAATGCGGATGCGGCTGGCGGGGACGACTTTCTGACGATCGATGCCTGCGGAGGCAGTGATGATCTTGAAAATCGAAGCGACGGGGAACGTGGCTTTCAGTGCCCAGTTGTCGGTGATGAAACCGGGCGAGTCGGGCGAGAGGGTGTTGCGACCATCGAAGGAGGTCAGGGCGAGAATCGCGCCCGTGGAGGGATCCTGGATGACCGCGGCACCCATCTTGGTCGTGTAATGCTTGAATGCACTTTCAACGAGACGCTGGAGGGCGGGCTTGATCGTCATAACGATCCGGGTGTCGGCGTTGTAATCGACGACGTACCGATCGAGGCCGGGGTCATACCGCCATGGCCGGCTGGGCAGGAGGCGGATGACTTCGAGAATCGAGAGTTGGCGGCCGTCCACCGGCGCGTTCGCGGTCTGTGCCGCAGCAGGCTCGGGAGTCGCAGCTGGAGCAACCATGGGGAGCGAGACAGGGGCCATGGCCGAGGCAGGCTTCACTTCAGGCCGCATGCCGATCACGGGGGCCTGTTTGTCTGCATGTGCGGCTGCGACGGAAGCTTCCGCTGCATCGCCGTCGATCTCCCCGGATTCGCTGGCGCATTCCTCGCCGTCTTCTCCGGCTTCGTCGTCGTCGGCTGCCGCGAGGGCGTCGGCGGTGAAGGATGCGACGCCGCTCGCCTCTTCGATGACTTCCTCATGCGGGGTCGCCATCTCGTGCGAATTGCCGGCAGCAGGTATGGCAGCCTGGATCATGGCGGCACCCGAAGTGTTTTTCAGCGACAGACCAGCATTCATCGCGATGTTCACCGCGGGCGTCTGCGAGGCGGATGACGTTCGCATCGCGGACGTTTCGCCCCTGCCGGAACCGCTCAGGGGCAGGGATTTGAACTGGACCGCGGCGAATCCCGAGGGACCTGCATCGGGTTTCCCGAGAGACGTGGTGCGGACCGCGCCGGTGGTGAAGACAGCCGTGCCGTTTTCCTCGGAGACGAAGAAGACCAGCGCGTCGACGATCGACGAATCGATCGCGAGCGTCATGAACATCAGATAACCCACGATGCACAGCAGATTCAGCGACTTGATGGAGGTTGATATCATGCGGTTCCCGGTATCGTTTCAGCGGATTCCGTCCGGAGCGGACGGCGGCAGCACCCCGTGACGGGGTGCAGAGCGTCGAGGGTCAACGGGCGGCCAGCCGGACGACCAGGCCGGTGCGGGGAACGAGCAGGCGCTCGCCGAGCCGGAGGGCTTTCTCGTCGCGGATCCTGTTGAGTCGGACGATCGCCCCTGTCATGCGGGTGTTGCCGTAGAGTTTTGTCGAGATCGTATCGAGCGTGTCGCCGCGTTCGATCGTGTATTCGAGATACCGCCCTTTTTCCTGAATCTGAACATTTCTCGCCGCCGGGGCTTTGGCAAGCTCCTGCGTGTCGGGAGCCGTTTTCGGCGCGACCGCAACCGGCTCGGGCGGGATGTTCCTCGCCGCGGGGGCAAAGGCGCCCTCGGGGGCCGGTCGCACCGGCTGGCGGATGCAGGGCTGGTTGATTAGGCTGTCGATGCGCCCCACGAGCAGGGGCGACGCCGGCCGGTCGATGCCCGGCACGACGGGCGACTGGGGCCCGATGTCTCCGTGAATGGTGAAAGCAAACGTGATCTGCAGCATGAAAAGACCGACGACGAAAAACAGGAACAACCCGCGATGCGATGCGGGTGAACGGCGTTTGACGCGGGAGATCATGAAACAACCTCCAGAATAGGCTAGAAAACCTATCGGCATTCCCCGCCCCGTTCATGAGCGACCGAAATTTCGTGTGTCATACCATATCCGATACTGATTTCCGCATTACAGAAGCCACTGTTGCGCTCCCGTTCGTGCTGAGCCTGTCGAAGCACGTGAAAGCCTCGGCCCTTTCGGCAAGTTCAAGGCAGGTTTCGACAAGCCGAGTACAAACGGATGGTTTCGTTCGGCAGGATTCAGAACGCTTCATCCGTAGCGGAGGCTCCCTGTCTCTGTGGTCCTGTGACATTTTTCTTGATATCATCGACCGCATTGAAACCATCTGGCTCCCCGTATCGAAGCGTTTGGTTCTTTCGTCATCCTTGGGAGGGCATGGAATGAAGGTTCTTCATACGTCGGATTGGCATCTCGGACAGTTGTTGAAACAGCAGAAACGCGACGAGGAGCATCGCGCGTTCCTGGCCTGGCTTCTCGATACGCTCAAGGAAGAGGCCATCGAGCTTCTTCTTATTGCCGGTGATATTTTCGACTCGGGCCTGCCGCCGAACTATGCCCTCGAGATGTACTATTCCTTCCTCAGCCGATGCGCCGAGCAAGGCTGCCGCAGCGTCATCGTCGTCGGAGGCAACCACGACTCGCCCGCGACGCTCCATGCACCGAAACCCGTTCTCAAGGCTATCAACGTCACCGTCACCGCCATCCGCGACCGCGAGCAGCCTGACAACGACCTCGTCCTCGTGCATGACGCCGCCGGCGATCCAGCCGTTCTCGTCTGCGCCATTCCCTTTCTCCGAGATCAGGATGTCTACATTCCCCAGGCCGGTGAGCAGGGTGACATCCGCACCCAAGGCATCATCAGGGGAACGGCGGAGTGGTACCGCCGGCAGGTCGATCTCGCCCTCGCCCGTCGGCAGGAACTCGGCCGCCCCGACCTTCCCATCATCGCGACGGGCCACCTGTTCGCCGAAGGCGCTTCCCTCGCCGGCTCGGAACGCGAACTCTACGTCGGCAATCTCGGTGCCTTTCCGGCCGCCTGCTTTCCGGACGAAGCCGTGTATGTCGCTCTTGGTCATCTTCACCGACCGCAGACCGTTCCGAACCACCCGCGCGTCCGATATTCCGGCTCCCCCGTTCCGTGCTCGTTCGACGAGGCCACCCACGAGAAACAGGTGCTGGTTTTCGATTCGGCCGCGCCCGCCGACGTTCGATCTCTCGCAATCCCTGTTTTCCGCCGACTGGCGACGGTCAGAGGCGACCTGGCCACCATCGGACGTCAGATGAACGAACTCGACCATGCGCCCCTGAAAACCTGGATTTATGCGGAGTATACGGGCGACACCCTCATGCCCGACCTCGAAGACCGGGTGAACGACATGGCAAAGGATCTCTCCACCGTCATCATCGGTTGTCAGGACATCTCACACCGAGTCAAGGTCCCCGGCGAGACCCAGGGCCATGCAACCGAACTGACCCCGCAGGAAGTGTTCGAACTTTGTGTCGAACGGTCGGAACTCTCCCCGGAAGATCGAGTTCAAGCCCGTGAGGCTTTCCAGGAAATATATCTGGAGGTTTGTGAGAGAGGAAACGCATGAAAATCCTGAGCGTCCGGTTCGCCAACATAAACTCGCTCAAGGGCGATTTCGAAATCGACTTCACCAGCCCGGCCCTGGCCGGCCGCGGCATTTTCGCGATCACCGGCCGGACCGGCTCGGGCAAGACGAGCATCCTCGACGCGATCACCCTCGCCCTGTTCGGAAGAACTCCCCGCCTGAGCAGCCTTGCTTCGGAAAACGAGCTGATGAGCCGCGGCGCCGGCTTCTGCCTGTCGGAAGTGACGTTCGAAGCCGCCGTCGACGGCCGTCTTCTTCGATTTCGCTCACGCTGGGAACAGAGGCGCGCCCGCGGCAGACCCGACGGGAACCTCCAGCCGGCCCACATGCAGCTCATCCAGGAAATCGACAAACGACCAGACGATGCATGGGAATCCACTCGACTCTCCGAAGTCCCCCGCAAGGTCGAGGAGATCACCGGTCTCGATTACGAGAGGTTCACCCGCACCTGCCTGCTCGCCCAGGGCCAGTTCGCCGCGTTTCTCGACGCAAGGCCGGCCGACCGGGCGCAGATCCTGGAGCAAATAACAGGATCTGATATATATCGTAGCATATCGATATCAGCATACCGACGTCATGCCGAGGTGGAAACGAAGATCATGGAGTTCCGGCATCGGCTCGAAGGCACCACTCTCCTGAGCGACGAGGAGTTCGACGCACTCGGTCGGACGGCCGAGGGACTTCGCAAGGATTGGGAGGCATGCGACGGCCGCAGGCAGGAGATTCAGCGGCAGATCGCCTGGGTCCGGGAGTTCCAGGGGCTTCTCCAGAACCGGAACGATCTGCTCGCCCGCCGGCAAGCCCTCGTTGCCGAGCGCGAAACCCATGCCGACGAGTTCCTGAAGTTGGAGACCAACCGGAAAGCCGAGCCAGCGCGGCTTCCCCTGGCACAGCGCGACTCTCTTCTTGCGAGCATGAAAAGCCGGGAAGCAGAGCTGAATCGCGCCGTGTCGGGGATTCCCTCTGCACGAAGCGACTGCGAAACCGCGCAGATCGCGCTGGAACAGGCCAGAGCCGCAAAAGCCGAGTTTCAGAAGGGTTCCGACATCGAACTCGATCTGATCAAAACCGTCAGAGCGGTGGATCAGAACCTTCGCAACAGGCATGAGACCCGGGCAAAACGAGCCACTCAGCTCGAAGACCTGGGGAAGAAAAAGGCAGAGGCGGAAGGCCGGGTCCGCACGATCGAAATGACGATCGCGACCTGCGAGACAAAAAAGTGTCGCATCGAGGACGAACTCGCGAAAACCGCGATCGACGCCGCGCTCGCCGGAGACCTGAAGGCGCTCGAAGCTCTCGCGGGTCGGTATGGAGAGCTCGAGAAAGATCTGCATTCGACGGCGAAGGAACTCGAAACGTGCCGGGAAGCTCTCGAGGCGGCAAGGCACGATGTCGACACGCTTGCAAAGAGCATCGAACAGGCCGAGAAAGAGGTCGGAAGAAAGGCGGCCGAGCTCCGGAAACAGGAAGAATCGCTTTCCAGAGCCTTTTCCGGGGCCACGGTCATAGGCCTCCAGGCGGCGGTCAGAGAGACGGCAAAACGGCTGGCCGCCGCGGAGGAAGTGCAGAGTCTCGCGGGTGAGTTCCGAGAGGCGGCCGGCGACGAGCGCCGCATCTGCGAAGCCACCGCCAGGCGGAAAGACGAGGTTGAGAAAGCCGCCGCCGCGGTCGAGGCTTTCGAAGAGAAGACGACCGCTTTCGAAGCCGAGATCGAAGAGCTGAACGAGCAGAAGACCCGGCTGAAAGTCACGGCTTCGTTCGAGGATCAGCGGCACCTGCTCGAGGATGGCAAGCCCTGCCCCCTGTGCGGCGCTCTCGAACACCCGTTTGCCGCCGGAGTCGACGGGGCCTCGCAAGTGAAGGAGATCGAAGCCAGGCTGAAAAAGGCTAAAGCCGCGCAGAAAAAAAACGCGGAATTGCTCAAGAAAGCCAGAGATGCGCATCAGACACTGGTTGCCGATCAGGTGTCGGACGAGCGCGCGGTCGCCGATTTGCGGAAATTGGCGGCAAGCCGTCAGAAGAAGTGGCAAAAGCTTGCCGAACATCTCGGCGAGAGTGTCACCTTCGAAGACGAGACACGGCTGACGAGGCTGGTCGAAGCTGCCGGCGCCGCGCTGAAAACGGCGGAACGTGCGTTCGAGGAGCATCAGTCAGCGACTGAGGCGCTGGACAAAGTGTCGAAGTCACTGACGACAAGTCGCGAACAGCTTCAGAGTCTCGAAAAAGCCATGGCAACCGCCATCGGAAAACGGCAGCAACAGGAAACCCTCGAACAGTCATTCGAGAAAAAACGCCTGGAACTTGAAGCACAGTTTCAGGAAACGGTCGACCGGCTGAGAAGCAATATCATGATCTATGGATACTCCGAGTTCGACGAACATGTTCTGCCCAGGCTTCGCGAACGATGGGAATCCAGGCAGGAATCGCAGAAACAGCTCGATCGGACGCTCGAGATCTGGAACGGCGAGAAGGCAAGGCTGACCGGCGCGACCAGCGAGCTGGAACTCCTTTCCCGGCAGATGTCGGCCGCCGAAGGTGAACTGAAACAGGCAGCCGATGAAGTGGAAGCCGTATCCATGGAACGACGAAGGCTGTATCAGGACCGGGACCCCGACGTCGAGGAAGGAACGCTTCGGGAGTCAGCCGCCATGCACCAGGCCCGGGAGGACGAGACGGGTAAACGCCATCAGGCCCTGCTGGTCGCCCTGGAACAGCGGCTCACAACCGAGAAAAACCTGCGGGCCGACCTCGAGTCGCTTGTCGTCGAGATCACAAAGGCTCAGCAGGTGCTCGACGCAGCCCGGATCACCGGCGGCTTCGCAGATGAAGACTCGCTCCGGGCGGCACTTCTGCCCCCCGATGAGGCCGCCCGGCTCGATGGGCTCGAGAAACGGTTCATGACCGAATCGGCGCAGATTTTCGGCAGTCTCGAGGGAATCGACCGTCAGATCGCGGAGAAAGAGGCCGTGCGACCGACCGGGCTGCCTCTCGAGCTCCTCATCGCTCAGGAGCAGGAAACGGCCTTGGCGGCAGAACAGGCACATGCCGCATGGCAGGAGCGTGCGAACGCGCTGGCCGTGCACGGGAATACCCGGGAACAACATCGAGACATCGCCGCCCGGATCCAGGAAATCCGGCGTGGAGGCGAGCGGTGGGCAAAGCTGAACGAGCTTATCGGCTCGGCCGGCGGCGACAAGTTCCAGAAGTTCGCCCAGGCCCTGACGTTCTCGAATCTGGTGTATCAGGCCAACCGCCAACTGGAGAAACTGTCAGACCGGTATCTCCTGTCAAACGACGATCTCGAGCTGCGGGTGATCGACAACTATATCGGAGGCGCGAAAGCGACCGCGAAGAACCTGTCGGGTGGCGAGAAGTTCCTCGCCAGCCTCGCCCTGGCCCTGGGCCTCGCCCACATGGTCGGCCGCAAATACCGCATGGACACCCTGTTCATCGACGAAGGCTTCGGGGCCCTCGACCCCGAGACCCTCGAAACAGCCCTCTCGGTGCTGTGCGCCCTCCATCAGCAAGGCAAGCTGATCGGCGTCATCTCCCACGTTGCGGCGCTTAAGGAGCGCATTGGCGCTCAGATACAGGTTATCCCGGAGACGGGAGGCCGTAGCGTCCTGTCCGGCCCGGGTTGTCGGAAAATTTAACCTGTGTAGACAGTTTTGGGGTAGTAATCAGAA
>JAKJFL010000554.1:0-2816 GCA_022704935.1 Candidatus Rifleibacteriota bacterium | reverse complement strand
CCCGCGCCTTTCTGCGCAAGCTGATCGAGTGACCCAGGAGCGGAAACGACATCATGAGCGAAGGACCACTCTGGTACAAGGACTCCATCTTCTACGAACTGCATGTCCGGGGATTTTCGGACGGCAATGGCGACGGTATCGGTGATTTCGCCGGCCTGACGGCAAAACTGCCATACATCCGTGACCTTGGCGTAGATTGTATCTGGCTGTTGCCATTCTACCCGTCCCCCCTTCGCGACGACGGGTATGACATCGCCGATTTCAAGGCCGTTCACCCCGATTACGGCACGCTCGACGATTTCCGCCGGTTTCTCGACGAGGCGCACTCGATGGGCCTGCGGGTGCTGGCCGACCTGGTCATGAATCACACCTCCGACCAGCACGCCTGGTTCCGGCAGGCCCGCCAGGACCGGTCATCGCCCTTCCGCGACTGGTATGTCTGGAGCGACACGCCCGACCGGTACCGCGACGTGAGAATTATATTCAAAGATACAGAAACATCGAACTGGACCTGGGACCCTGTCGCGAAGCAGTATTTCTGGCACCGGTTCTTCAGTCACCAGCCCGACCTGAACTATGACAATCCCGCCGTCCGCGAGGCGATGCTCGACGTCGTCGCTTTCTGGATGCATCTCGGCCTCGACGGCTTCCGGGTGGACGCGATCCCCTACCTGTTCGAACGGGAAGGCACGAACTGCGAAAACCTCCCCGAAACGCACGCATTCTGCAAGGAGCTGCGCCGTTTCGTCGAAGCCCAGTGGCCGAACCGCCTGCTGCTCGCCGAGGCGAACCAGTGGCCGCAGGATCTCGTTCCCTACTTCGGGAACGGCAGCGACGAGTTCCAGATGGCCTTCCACTTTCCCCTCATGCCGCGCCTGTTCATGGGGTTGCGGCGCGAGGAGAAAAAGCCGATCGAGGAGATTCTCGGGCAGCTTCCGCAGCTTCCGGAGCAGTGCCAATGGGCGATTTTCCTGAGGAATCACGACGAACTGACGCTCGAAATGGTCACCGACGCCGAGCGTGACTACATGTACAAGGAATATGCGACCGACCCGCGCATGCGGCTGAATCTGGGCATCCGTCGCCGTCTGGCCCCGTTACTCGACAACGGCAGGCGCCAGATCGAGCTTCTCTATGGGCTGCTGCTCTCGCTCCCCGGTTCGCCGGTCATCTACTACGGCGACGAGCTCGGTATGGGCGACAACATCTACCTTGGCGACCGCAACGGCGTCCGGACCCCGATGCAGTGGACGATGGACCGCAATGCCGGCTTCTCTCAGGCCGATGCGGCGCGCCTGTATGCCCCCGTCATCGTCGACCCGGTCTACAGCTACCATCATCTCAACGTCGAGGCCCAGAATCGCGTTCCGACATCCCTTCTCAACTGGATTCGGCGCCTCGTCCGCATCCGCGCCAGGCACAGGCTGTTCGGCCGCGGAACACTGAGGCTCCTTCCCAACTCGAATTCACGGGTTCTCACCTTCCTTCGGGAACTGGGACAGCAGAAAATGCTGATAGTCGCCAACCTGTCGCGCTTCGCCCAACCGTGCGAGATGCAGCTGGCCGAGTTCGACGGCTGGACACCCCGGGAACCATTCGGCAACGTGATCTTTCCGAAGATCGGCACCCTGCCCTACTTCCTGACGCTCGGGCCGCACACCTTCTTCTGGTTCGAACTGCTGCCACCCGAAGGGGCCGCGCGCAGATGAGCAACGAAGGGATTCTCGTCGGCTTCCTGATCCTGGCCTCAGGGATTCTTTCGCTCGAACTGGGGATCTCGGTCTCGGTCATGGAGATCCTCGCCGGCGTCGTCGCCGGCACTGTCGCAGGCCTTCGCAGCTCCGACTGGCTCGAGCACACGGCGGCGTTCGGTCTGCTCGGCCTCATGTTCTTCGCCGGCTTTGAGACGGATATCGCGATGCTTCGGCGGAACTGGCGCTCGAGCCTGACGATCGGCCTCACCTCGTTCTTCACCCCGGCCATCCTCGTTGGAGGAACCTCGGCGCTTCTTCTCGGGATGGGCCTCCAGGCGGCCGGTCTTACGGCGATCGGCCTGTCGACGACGTCGCTCGCCCTGGTCTACGGTGATCTGAAGCAGAAGGGCCTCCTGAAAGAAGAACGCGGCCAGACCCTTCTCGGCGCGGCGATGATCGTCGATGTCGTCAGTATGATCGCCCTTGCCGTGCTGTTCGAGGGCGTGACGATCGTCTCGCTCGGCGTCCTCGGGTTGATCCTGCTCTGGCTGACTCGTCTGCCCCGCCTCTGCCAATGGCTGTTCGTACGATATTCCGGCAACGAGGTCGAGCTGAAGACACGGTTCGTGCTCCTTCTCCTGCTCAGCCTCGTTCTCGCCTCGAAGCAGGCCAGCGTGCACGTCTCTATCCTGGCGTTCACGGCGGGAATGATACTGAACGAAGTTCTCTCCGAGCATGGAGAGCTTCAACTCAAGCTCCAGTCGATCGTCTTCGGGCTGGTCGCCCCCATCTTTTTCTTCAAGGCAGGGCTGTCGGTGCGCCTGGTCAACCTCCATGCGGGCCTCGTCCCGACGCTTGCGATCCTTGGCATGGCCTCGTTCGGCGGAAAGATCGCCGGCACCTGGTTTGCGGCGAGGAAGTATCTGCCGGCCCCCGAAGCGAAGCGCGCCGCCGTGTTGTTCAACTACCAGCTCAGCTTCGGCATCGTCACGGCCTCGTTCGGCCTCGAAACTGGCATCATCAGTGCATCCGAATACCTTTCGATGCTCGTCGTCATCATAGCTAGTTCGCTCTTAACATCGCTCATGGCCCGCACGCGAAAAGAGGAAGTCCCCGCCGGCG
>JAKJFL010000032.1:0-13080 GCA_022704935.1 Candidatus Rifleibacteriota bacterium | reverse complement strand
AACCGCCGCGGGCTGACGGCGGCCCCGATCGACCTGTCGCCTCCACCGAGGTTTTTTCTCGCCGTGGCGACGCCTGAAGACGACGGGAGGGAGATCCAGAAGCTGGCCGAACGGGGGAAAGCTGTCAAGCCCGATGCGTTCACCGCTTCCGGCACGGCCAGACCGGATGGGGCGGAGGGCGGAAAATGAGGGCGCGGAAGGGCTTCGGCTTCGTCGAAATCATCGTCGCAACCCTGATCGCGGCGGTATGCTCGATCCCGATCATCATGATGGTTTCCTCATCCCGGTCCGAGACGTCGAAGGCCATCAACTACCTGCGCGCGATGGAACTCGCCAACGAGGCGCTCGAGTGGGCTATGATCGCTACGGATACGGCGAATCTCGACACGAACCTGAGCGGCTGCGGGGGGTCCCTCATAGTGGACGTCGGAGGAGGGACGCTCGGCCCGGCCGACGTCGACACGATCGATCCGCTGAACCCGAAATGGGATGCCGACGGGATAATCTCCAGGGATATCGGATACTCTGACCAATATAATACGGCATATTTTCTTCGGAGCATAAGCGTGGTCCCGGTCACGTCAGGTATGGGGGCCGGATACATGAGCGAGGTCCGGGTCGAGGTCAAATGGAATGAGGGCCGGGCTCCGACCAACCTGATGGATCCCGCCGGAGACCGCATGCGCAAAATCACTCTCACGACGCTGGTGACACATGACAATCGCATCGATTACTGAAGCGAAGACGATTTTCCGCCGCCGGTCGGCGTTCACGATGATCGAGATGATCGCCAGCATCGCCGTGGCGCTTGTTGTATTTCTATTGATATATAAGCTCCTTTCCGGCGTGAGAAATCATTACATGTATGGCACGGTGAATCTGCAGAACCTCCAGGATGCACGCCTTGCCATCAACCATCTCCGTCGCGACTTTTCCTCCGCGTGTCCCCGGTTCAAGGATGGCGGGTCTCCCGCGAATGCCTATATCTACGTGAACAGACTGAGAAAATACGTCTTCAAGGATCCTCCGGGCTGGGCCTCCCAATACGGAGATCCGATCCAGATCACGCCGAACGGTCTTTCCTTCTTCCGCTTCGAGTTCGATGCAGGCTCGAAGCCTCGCGTGGAGCTCGTCCAATACCAGTTCGATGCGGCGACGAAAACTCTGAAGAGAAAATACAAAGGCTCCGAGCGCGCGTTCAAAGGCTTCGAAGCCGTCGAATTCCGTCTCTACACCCATATGGTGAACCCGGCTGTGCCGCTGCTGTGGGTCCGTCTCCTGATCCACGAGGGAAAAGAGATGTACGGCTCTGCGAATATCGGAAAGCCCCTCGAGCTCACGACGACGATCTCGAGCAACTTCGTCTCGAGCAGCCTGAACAATTTGACTTGGAATTACGAAACCTATCATAATTAATCCGGTTTTTTCATGAACCTCGAGCGGTTCGTTCGCGTCTGGTTTGTGAAATCCCTTCGAAACAGGAAAAATCATTCAGGAGGAAACGCAATGAAACGAGCGCGCTTTTTTGTGACCTGGATCCTTGTGGCACTGATGGTTATCGAGCCCTTTGCCATGAACATGGCCGTCATGGCCGCCGATGCGGAAACCGCCGGTGCGACGACGGAACAGGCACAGCCCGCCGCCTCCGAGGAAACGGTGACACCGACCGCGGAGCAGCAGCGCAACGCGGCCACGGCGGCCGGCACGGAAGCCCAGGCCGGCAGTGACCAGACGGAGGATGCCAGCAAGAAGCTGAACGACACCAATACCATCAGTACCAACGGATTGATGGGACGCGGCACCAAAAGGGAAATCCGGGAAGCGAACAAGCAGCTTAATGCATCCAAGGCCCAGGTCAATGACGTGAAAGGCACTGCCAAAGAAGCCGCCGGAAGTGTCAAGGAAATCGGCGCCGCCACAAAGGGCAGCGGAAACACCTTCGAAAAACTTACCAAGGTAAAGGCAGCAGCCCAGAAAGCCCTGATCAAGATCGGCCAGCTGCTCCAGAAGATCGGCCAGTTGTTGAAGACCGTCGGTACTGCACTCGTTTCGATTGGCACTGCCCTCCAGTCGAATCCGTGGACGGCTTCCATCGGTGCCGCGCTTGTCTCGGTCGGGAAAGTTCTGATCAAGGTCGGAACGGCGCTCGATTACGTCGGGAAGGCCATCGAGAAGGTCGGCCAGACCGCCGCCGATGTCGACAAGAACTTCTCCGACATCATCAAGGACATCACCGGTGCTGCCAAGACCGGCTGGGAAGAAGGTGGCAAGGTTGCCGACAAGACCGCGACCGACTCTCAGGCCGCCGTTGATGCCGGCAACAAGGCCGACACCACCAAGGATGCCGAGCAGGGCACGACTGAAACCACGACCAGCACCGAAGGCGAAGTCTTGCACACTGACCAGCCCTCCGGAGAATGATTCTATAACATACGCTCTACAACAACACCCCGGGGTTCTCCCCGGGGTGTTGTTCTGAGCCCGTTGGTGTTTCCTGCGTAACGAACGTCAATTCAGCGTTTCAGTTCGTGCAGAGTCTGTCGAAGCACGAGAAGCTCTCGCCCCCTTCGACAGGGTCATCGCAGCCTTCGACAAGCTCAGGGCGAACAAAGCCCCCTCTTTGCATGCCCCGAAGGGGTGGGGGGTAAAACCCGCCCTCCATCGACGAATTGGCAAAAATCAGGTCCCGAACCTGTCCGTCACGAAGGGAATAATGCTCAGGCTGTCTGTGCCTGCATCACCCGGTGTGCGTTCCGTTCCATCTGCTCTCTGAGCGCATTGCGGGCCTTGAACAGCCTGGACTTGGCGGTTCCCTCGGGGATGTTCAGCATCTCGGCGACGTGCTGAAGCGGGATGTCCATGAGATAGCGCATGATGAGAACTTCCCTTATCTCTTCGGGAAGCCGTTGGAGCGCCGCATGAACTTCTTCGCCGGCCTCCTTCGCGAGAAGCTCGGATTCGGGGGTAGGGGTGACGTCCTTGATCGCAGCGGCAAGCAGTGCCGGATCGAGGGGTGACGGCGTCCGGCGCCTGTGATGCGAGATCGCGAGATTCCGCGCGATCGTGATCATCCAGGACGTGAACGACTGGGCCGGATTATGGCTTTTCAGCTTCCGGTGAATGTTCAGAAACGTTTCTTGGGTGATGTCCTCGGCGTCGGCCGCGTTCCCCATGAAATGGAACAGGAACCGGTAGACGCCCTGGTGATGCCGACTGACGAGCATTTCGAACGCATGCATATTGCCGCGAAGGGCTTCTCTGACGAGTTCACCGTCGGGCGGACCGGAATGGTTCGGGGCGATGGTCATTCGTCAGGAGGCTGTATTCTTCGGAAGTCCGGGGAAACCGGGGCCGTTGCCGGATCTTTCGATACAGGCGATCTGGATTGAACGAAGCCGGCTGAACCGATCGTCAGCTCCTCCGACGCTTTCAGCTCTCGCGCCTCGTGCGTGGACGCGGAGGTGATCCGGACCGCGCCCGTGCGGAGACTGACCGTCGTCGAACCGTCCAGGACGGTAACCGTGAACTCCGTGCCGATGTCCGTGACGTCGGCATGCGGTGTTTTGATCAGGAACGGGACTCCGTTCGGAACGTGTTCTATATTTGCTTCGATGCTTCCGGACTCGAGATCGACCTGCCCTGAGGCCAGAACGGCTTTTACCCCGTTCAGCGAGATGCGGAAACGCTCGCCGAGTTCGATATTCGCCGTCGCGCCGGGTTCGCAATCGAGCCGCGTGCCGAAGGCGATGCCTTTTGTCTTCGCTTCGGGAGACATTCCCGAGATGTGGCCCTCTGTCGACACCATTCGCCAGGCGTGGTGCCGTCGGAGGTCCTGAAGTTCCGATCCGCGGTCGATGATCGAGTGGCACAGGGCGACGATGACTACGCCGGCGGCGACGTAGAAGACGGAAGAGGCGAACGGTGTTCTCGGTGTCACGAGCGCGACCAGACGCTCGATCCAGCCGGAGGAATCGGATGATGTCGGTTTTTCCTGTGCTGCTCGCTTCATGATGCGCGCCGTGAGATCAGGGACGCGAACGGCCCGCCGGTTGATCTCGAGACCGAGCGACATCCGCTCCTGGGCTTCAAGGAGCCTGGTGCACGAAACGCAGGTTGCGGCGTGTTCCTTCAATTCCGCCGGAACGCCGAGCGTGTCGGCCGCTTCCAGGATGTTTCTGAATTGCTTGCAGTCCATGTCAGGCCCTCCGCCTATGAGACGCAGGAGGGGAGGTTCGGGTTCATCATGGATGATATAGTATCAGAAAAATGACCGAACCACGCAACATGAAACGCATAGGGTTTTACGCAGAAGCGCGACGCCGGGAACGGATCTGCATCACACAGGGCACGAATCCCACAGAGGTCTCACGGCAAATTTCTTTTTTCTCCGTGAAACCTCCGTGACCTCGGTGATTCTGGGATTGTCAAAACCGAACCCCACACGGAATGTAATATGCCGTGTTCCCCATGTCGATAATCGGGTATAATGGGCGTGACAGACCAGAGGAAACAGGCCATGGCCGTCGTGCGGTGAAAGCCGCCGGGCGGTCGATAGTGAGGAGCTTCTGATGCTTCGGCAGATCATCTGCCAATACTGCGGACTCGATTTCGAGGTTTTCGATTCGCCTGAAGCGGGCAAGATTTTCTGTCCGAACTGCGCGAACGAGATCGATTCGAAGCAGGCACAGGCCATCGAGACCCTTGGCAACTACCGGCTGGTGAAGCTGCTGGGCCAGGGCGGGATGGGCCAGGTCTACTCGGCCGTCGACCCGGCGAACAACGTATACGCGCTGAAGGTCATGACCCACGAGAGCCTCGAGTCACCCGACCTTATCGAGCGGTTCGAGCGCGAAATGGCGATCATGGCAGGGCTGAACCACCCGAATATCGTGCGCGTCATCGACCAGGGCTCAGCCTCTTCCTTCAAGTATTTCGTGATGGAGCTGGTCGAAGGCGGAACGCTCCGGCAGGTGATCCGCGACGGCGGCCTGACCGAGGGCCGCATCATCGACATCGTTCTCGGCATCCTCCGCGCCCTGGGCCATGCTCATGCCCATGGAATAATACATCGAGATATAAAACCTGAAAACATCATGTTCGACCGGCAGTCGAACGTGAAAGTCACGGATTTCGGCCTCGCGCGCAAGTTCGGCGGCTCGAGCGACCAGCAGTCGCTGACGAAGACGAACGCGTTCATGGGCACCGAAAACTACATGTCGCCCGAGCAGCGCATCAATCCGAAGGCTGTGACCCACAAGGCCGACATCTACGCCGTCGGGGTCGTCCTGTACGAAATGCTTACCGGCGGCCTGCTTCCCCTGGGCATCTTCCAGCCGCCCTCCTGCTACAAGCCGATCCACCAATACTGGGACACCCTGACCTTCCGCATGCTCGATCTGAATCCCGACATGCGGCCCGACAACTGCGCCGTTATAATCGAGGAGCTGGAACGGTTCCAGACCCACAGGGGCGAACCGTCTTCCGGCGACGGAAGGAAGAGGGAACAGCCCGCCGCGGCCGCATCTCCAGCCCCAGCCCCCGCGCTCCCGCAGCCATCGCTCACCAACTTCGTTCAGGCCGAAAACGAACGGGCCAAAGAGCGCCTCAAAAAGTTCATCAATGATGCGGGTGAGCAGTTCCAGGCCGGAAACTACGCGGCCGCGCTTCCCCTGTTCGAGGCGTCACTGGCTGTCGTCGTCAACCCGGAGGACCGGAACAACGTCCTCGAATGGATGCGCCTTTGCCGCGAAAAAATCCAGGAGGCGAAAGACCGCCAGAAACCGACCTACATGTGCCCGAACTGCCTCAAGCCGTTTCTCTGGAGCGAGCCCGGTGCCATGCCTGAGTCTCTTGCGTGCCCCCTGTGCCACTGCATTCTTCGGTTCGACCCGATTCGAAAAGTCCTGAGAAAACAGACGACGATCGTAAACAAAACGCCCCCTTCAACCGACATTCCGGTGCAGGCTTCCCAAAAGAAGGGCATGCCGGGAAATCTCGGATATCAGGTGGCCTTTCTCGTTCTGGTCGGGTTGTCGCTTCTCGATTGGTTTTACCCGGAAGTTTTCGAAGAAGGAATCGGATGGCTGTACAGAAACACGGTGAGTTCGATCGTCGGCGTCAGCGCGGGGAAGGTGGTTCTCGTGCTGCGCTTTGTGATGCATCTCGCGGTGCTGGTCACCGTGGTCAGGCTGGCCTATATCCTCTCGGGATTCTGACCCCCGGCCTCAACCCGAAAGCGGGGCGCGCGGCCCGACTGGTTCTGCTGCTGACGGCCTTCGCGTTTCTCGTGTCGGCGTTCTCCGTCATCCTGGCCGGTGATCCGGGAATCACGGGCGAGGTGAACAACGATCGCGAGAGGTATCTCCAGCGGCTCAAATACATGCGGATGAAGCGGCCGGACAATCCCGAATACAGCTACCAGATCGGAAATCTGTATTCCAGTCTCCAGATGGAAGACGAAGCGATCAAGGAATACCGACGCACGCTCCGGGTCGATCCGCACCACCCGGGCGCGAAATGGTTTCTGAGCCGTGTGCTTTCGAGCAAGGGCTATCACGAAGAGGCGTTTCGCCTCGTGCGCGAGCTGATGGACCAGCGACCGGAAGACCCCGAACTCTACTATTGGGCCGGCGAAATCCTGCTCAAACTCGATCAGCCTGAACTTGCGAAGGAATACTTTGCCCGCGTCGACGAACTGAACTTCCCCGACCGCAAGCCTCCCGTCTCGATCAAGCCCGTCATCCGGTGATCCACCCCGAAAACAGCTTCATCACGGAGATACGAAGACCGTTTTACCGCCGAGGCGCAGAGGCACAGAGGCGCAGAGGAAGAAACGAGATGGAAAAGAGAAAATGAACTTTTCCCTAAGCGTCTCCGAGTCTCCGCGGTGAATCGTTCGAATTTCAACATACCAGAGCACAGAGGTTTCACAGAGAAAAGAAACATCTCTGTGAAACCTCTGTGTTCATCGGGTTTTCTGTGCTGAGTAACCCGAGGGTTACTTTTTCATTTTTTCCTTGAGGGCCTTGAGGTCGTCGTCGATCGATCGGTCGCGCTCGAGCTGCTCGAACTTCTGCTCGATCGTCGCCTTGTCCAGTTCGGCAAGAGCACCGGCCATGGCTTCGGTTTTTGCGACCTTGTCGGCCATGCGGTCGAAGGCGTCGAACAGATCGGCCTGCTCGTTGATGCTGCTGACCGTGTCGGTGAGGTCGATCCGGGTTTCGGCGCGCTTCTGGCGGCTCAGCAGGACCTGGCGCTTGTTCTTTGCCTCCTCGATCTTGAGTTCGAGGGCCTTGTAGCTGGTCTTGAGCAGCTCGACGGCCTTGCGCTGCTCGTCGAGCTCGGTCTCGAGCGACGTCGTGATGTCGGCATACGACTTCTTGCGTTTCAGCGCCTCGCGGGCCAGGTCTTCGCTGTTCTTTTCGAGCGCCAGAAGTGCCTTGTTTTCATACTCGCCGGTCAGCTTCCGGTTTTCATCGACCTTGTGCTCGAGCAGCTTCTCGTCCTTCATCGAGCGGGCGATCTGGAGCTTGATCTCGCGCATGTTCTCGTTCATGTCGGCGATGATCTGTTCGAGCATCTTTTCGGGATCTTCCGCTTTCTCTATCAGTGCGTTGATGTTCGATCGGATGATCAGTGAAATCCGCTTGAAAATACCCATAACCCGTCCTCCTTGGTAAGTTGGTATCACGCCCTCATTGCAGCAAAATGAATGCCAAGTGTCTCAAACACCGATCAGAGACGCATTCCAGAGGTTGGGGCGAAATCATGGCCCCTCAGGGTGCGTCGAACGTGTCCTAGGTCGCGAGAAGACGAAATATGCGAAAATCCTGCATAGGAGCGGTTGTTCCCGGAATGACCGAAAAAACATGCGCCATCGATGTCACATCCGGTTCCGACCGAAAGCCTTGTCGAGCTCGCGTTCGAGTTCGGCGCGCCAGGCATCGCCGAGATATTCCCCCAGAAGCTTCGCACCCCAATCGAGCATGAGTGGCGCGTTAGCGACCGAACGGCAGTGGGGGGCGATATACTGGTTCAGAAGCCACTGGTCGCCGGACTTCTGGAGAACGAACGGAAACAGGCTGCACCAGAACGGTTTCCATTTCGTGACAGGAAGCCTTTCGTCGAGACAATGGGAATGAATCGAGCAGTAAAGCACATTCTCGGCGCCATGATACGCGAAGGGGCAGGGGGCGTTATGGCTGACTTCCCGGATGTACAGCCGCCCCTTGTAGGTTTCCGAGATCCCGTTTCTCAGGAACTGGACCGAGGCTCTCGAAAGGCGGCCCTGAACTTTCGGGAACAGGATCGCCAGCTTGTCGGCTTCTTCCTGGTCGATCGGTGTGCCCCGGTCGCCGATTGCGCAGCAGCAGCCTTTGCACGCCGAGAGATCGCAGGCGAAACGCGTTTCCCACACGTCGTCCGCGATGATGACCTGTCCGATCTGGTGCATGATCCATTACTACACCCTCCGTCGACCGATCGCAACGTGCGTCGATTAATAAAAATTACCGGATAAACCGATACATGAAGATGATGCCTGCAATAGACATGATCATCATTTCCATGCTGGTCGTCCTCGTGGCGATCGCTGGAATACGATTTTACCTGCGTCGCAGAGCCGCATTGAGCCAGGAAACGGCGCCTCCCGCACCGGAGCCCCGTGCTGAGACAAAACGGCCGGAAGAGCCGCGCAAATTTTTCGAGCCCCCGTCTCAAGGGAAGGGATTCGCGTCCGTGGGTCCCGTGCCGGATTTGGAGCCGCAGCAGCCCGCTCAGCCTGCACCGGAGCCAGCATCTGCAGCTGCTCCGCAGCCGCAGGAAACAGGAGGGTTCGTGCCTGGAGGGGCAGCCTCGGGGAGGCCCGGCTCTCAACTGCCTCCAGCGCGTGTTGCAGGCCCCGAAGAGCTTCCGACCATCATCGGAAGTTTTTCGATGCCAGTCCAGGAACGTCTTCTCGCGATCAGGCGGGCGGCCGAACTGACCCTCACCGAAGCCGTGCCGACCCTCATCGAGGTGCTTTACGAGCCCGATCCCTCGATATCGGCCGCTGCCGCCGATGCGCTGGGCCGGATTGGCGATCCTCGCGGCATCGAGCCCTTGCTCGAAATCACGCACAGGAACGATATCCGTCTCCTTCAGGAAATCGAGGCTTCCGGATTTTCCCGCGATGCCGTTTCCAAGAGCACGCGCAAGGATACCGAAAAAGCAGAGGGGAGCGAATCGAGAGATTTGGCTGTCATTCCCGAAGTGAACCCCTTCAAATACCGCGAACTCACCGTCTTCAAGATCGATCTTCTGCCGAAGGAGTATTTCCAGGCCGACGGCACGCCGATTCCCAGGCGCGACCTGGTCATGAAGGGGCTCAAGGACAACGACCAGCAGCTCCGGAAAATGGCCGCGAAAGCGGCGATCGGCATCCATGATCCGGAGGTCATCCCGACCCTCGTGGAGGCGCTCCAGAACCCGTATGAGGTCGAGTCGGTCAGATACCTCGCCGCAGAAGCGCTCGGTGACTCGGGCGACGAGCGTGCCGGAACGCCGCTTCTGAAAGCGCTGAAAGACGAGAACGTCGCCGTCAGATACTCGGCTGCCGCCGCGTTGAGCAACATGCGCGACGAGAAAACCGTCGGCGCCCTGATCGACGCGTTGAACGACGACAACGAGTTCGTGCGTTCCTCGGTCGCCTACGCCCTCGGCACCATCGGCGACAGGCGGGCCATGGAGGCCCTTCTCGGCAAGATCGACGACGGCAGCGAAGTGGTGCGCTTCTCGGTCGGCAAAGCCCTCGGCGGACTCGGCGGGGAAGAGATCATCGGCGAGCTCGACAGGCGGCTCGACACGGCAAACGACCGGTTCAAGCGTGCTCTCATCGACGTGGTGTCGCAGATCAAGAACGAAAGCGCCGTGCAGCTGCTCAGAAAAGCCCTCCGGGATCCCGACTCCGAAACATGCTACAAGGCCTCGCTGGCTCTCATGAACGTCGACGACGTCGATGTGCTGGACGATCTGATAGAAGCGTCCCGCCGTCTCGACCAGGAACTGATCACCTGGTTCCAGAACCAGGACAAACTCGGGAATATTCCTCCTCTCGAGCCCTCCCCGGGCCCGACCAAACCGAAAGAACGTCAGGGCGGGGATGCGTCGAGCAAATTCAGCAGCCTCCAGTCGGAACTCGGGGGCGGCGACTCGATCGAGAAACTCGAGGCGGCTCTCCGGCATGAAAGCCCGAACGTCCGCGGCTGTGCGGCGAACGCCCTCGGTGATTTCGTCGGGATGGAGGCTGGCGTCCTCCTGCTCGAGGCTTTGAACGACAAGCACGAGTATGTCCGGTCATGTGCGGTCGCGGCCCTGGGGAAGAGACGCGATCCGGAAACGCTTGACAATCTTTTGAAACTCCAGGACCCGTCCGAGGATGTCCGATACTCGATCGCGAAGGCCCTGCCGGTTTTCGGCCGGAAGGCCGAGATCTTTTTCGCCTTGAATAAGATGATGGAGAGCGATCCCTCCCGCGACGTGCGCAGGGCGGCGAGGATGTCGCTCGACCAGATGAAAAAGGAAAGCGAGGCCGAGGAAGCGCAGAATGAAGTCAGAAACGTTTGAACAGGCCGTAGAACGGGTATACGCCTTCCACACGAAGCGCGCGCCCGGAATTTATATCGGCGTTGCTATGGTTCAGTATGCGATCGAAGCCCTTGGCGACGAAAACAGGGAAAAGCTGAACGCCGTCTGCGAAACTTCGACCTGCCTGCCCGACTGTCTCCAGGTGCTCGTCGGATGCACCGTCGGCGTCAGATATCTCAAACTGCGCGAGGAGATCGGCAGGTATGCCTTCTCGCTGTTCAACCGGAATACGGGAGATGGCGTCCGGGTCTTCATCGACCTCGACAGGATCGATCCCGGGAAGACGCCTGAATTGTATCGCTTTTTCTATAGAACGAGGCACGTGCCGGACAACCGCTCTCGCGAGGAGTCGGCGAAAAAGGTCGTCGAGGAGTTCTCGCGCGTCGGGAGGAACGTTCTCGGCCTCCAGCGGGTGCAACTCCTCAAATACGGGAAAGAAGATATCCTCCCGGCGAAACGTTGTCCGAAGTGCCGCGAGTCGTTCCTCGCGCGAAGCGAAACGCAGGAAACGTGCGATGTCTGCTCCGGTGATTCCGCATACTATACGCTGAAACCCTGAAATGAAACGATATCTTCTTCCTGCTCTTCTGTCGGGATTTCTCGTCGCTTGCGGCCCCGTTTCGGCTCTGGTGGAAACGGAACCCCGGATCGAAGAACTGAAGGCGGAAAACGCTCTGCTGCGCGCCAGAATCGAGGCTCTCGAAAAGGCCTTCGGCGAGATCAGGGAAAAATTGTCGGATCGGACGGATGCCGCCTCGGCATCGGAGGCGACAAAACAGGTATCCCTCGCGGCGACCGCCGTGTCTGTAAGGCCGTCCGTTGCATCGAAATATCCCGTCGATGTTTATGGATATCTCAAGCTCGACATGGCCTGGGACACGTCGCGGACCGATACGGGCAACTTCGCCAGATGGGCTCTTTCCGACAGCGTCGTCGCGCCAGACGACCGTCAGTTCAGTCAGACGGTAAACCAGACTCGGTTCGGTCTGAACTTCAAGGGGCCCGATGAAGGCCGGGCGAAGGTCAGCGGCCAGTATGAGATCGATCTGTACGGCGGGGGCGCCGAGAACAGCGCCATGGTCCGCACCAGACACGCGTTTTTCCAGGTCGACTGGCCCGGCGAGGTGAGCTTGCTGATGGGTCAGACGTGGGATCTCGTGGGGCCCCAGAATCCCAACACCCTCGACTACACCGTCGCCTGGCAGGGCGGAAACCTGGGATTCCGTCATCCACAGCTACGCGTGACCAAGGGGATCGAGGCGGGTGATTGCCGTCTCGTCTTCCAGGCAGCCGCATCCAGGAAGATCGGCGATGCAACGACCTTCGGCTCATCTCCCGATACAGGTGCGGATTCCGGTTCGCCGGCACTTCAGGGCCGGATCGGGTATACGTTTCCGACCGGAAAGGGCCTGAAAAGCACCATCGGCGTCTGGGGCCACGACGGAAGCGATGAATACGACTACGACGCCGCCGGCAACAGCGTTGCCGTCAGGAGCCATTCGAAAGGCGTAGACCTGGCCATTGCGTTTTCAAAGACGCTCGCCATCAAAGGCGAGGTGTGGGAAGGGAAGAACCTCGACGAATACCAGGGCGGCATTGCCCAGGGGGTGATCGTCACCGCCGCGACGGGAACCGTCGCCGTCCCGGTCATCAACAGGGTCGTGAACAACGCCTCGATTGCCGGCCTGGGGCGCTTCGTCGACGCCGTCGGCATGAAAAGCAGGGGCGGCTGGTTCGAGCTGAACGCCGGTCCGTTCGCAGCGTGGCGATACAATATCGGGTTCAGCTACGACGACCCGGACGATGACCTGCTTCCCAACGGATCCCGCACCCACAACCGTCTTCGCTGGATCAACGCCATGTACGATCTCAACGCCGCCGTCCAGATGGGCCTCGAATACATGCGCCTCGAAACGGAGTACAAGAATCGCCTCTCCGGTGCCGACACCCGTCTCCAGACGAGCTTCATCTACAAGTTCTGAAATCACGTCGGTCGATATGAAAAACCCGCCGGAAGGCGGGTTTTTCATATGGAGAATTCGATATTTCATCTGCGCAATCTGCGGATTGCGTTCTCGATGCCCCGGAGGCCGATCGTTGATGCGGGTCAGCCGTCCTCGACCTTGAGAACGGCCATGAACGCTTCCTGGGGTATCTCGACATTGCCGACCATCTTGAGACGGCGCTTGCCTTCCTTCTGTTTCTCGAGGAGCTTGCGTTTTCTCGAGATGTCGCCGCCGTAGCACTTCGAAATGACGTCTTTTCTATATGGTGCGATATTTTCACGGGCGATGATCTTCGCCCCGATCGCCGCCTGGAGGGGAATCTGAAACTGGTGCCGGGGAATCAGCTTGCGGAGTTTCTCGATCATCGATCGGCCGCGGCGCTCGGCCCGCTCGCGATGCGTCAGGAACGAAAGGGCATCGACTGGCTCCGAGTTGATGAGGATGTCGACGC
>JAKJFL010000553.1:0-2831 GCA_022704935.1 Candidatus Rifleibacteriota bacterium | reverse complement strand
GGGGCTCTGGCCGCCGACTTCAACTCGATGGCCAGCAGGATCGAAGCCACGATCAAGGACCAGCAACAGCTCCTATGGGATGTCTCCCATGAGTTGAGGACTCCATTGACTCGCGTGGGATTGGCTCTCGAGCTGATCCGCCAGGCTCAACCCGAACATCGGGAGCGGCTGATCGGAAAGATGGAGCGGAACGTTGCCAAGCTGAATGGGCTTTTACAGCAGATTCTCGACTTCGCGCGGCTGGGTGGGAATGCCGACATGGTGGTGGAAAAGAAGCCCGTGCTTCTCGGACGCCTGATCGAGACCGTTGTCGACGATGTCGGCATCGAGGCCGACGCGCACGAGCAAACGATAAAGGTTGTGTCCTGGCGCAGGGACGTCGTCGTCGAGGGAGCGGAAGAGCTTCTGCGCAGGGCTGTCGAAAATGTTCTGCTCAATGCCATCCGGCATACGCCGGCAAAAACGGATATCCGTGTGAGCTTGAGCGCGGACGACGCCTCCCGACTGGCGATCATCACGGTATCCGATTCGGGCAGGGGAGTGCCGGCCGATGAGCTGCCGAAGCTGTTCACCCCCTTTTTCCGGGGGGCCGCGGATGCCGATGAGCCGGCCGGCACGATGCGGGAAGTGGGCCGCCGGCGCCCGGATGGCGTTTTCCAGGCGGACCCGCCGGGCGGGTATGGACTTGGCCTGGCCATCGCCCAACGCGCGTTTCAGGCGCATGGAGGGCGGATCACCGCAAAAAATGGCGAGGGTGGCGGTTTGACGGTCGAGATGCGTATCGGCTTCCATGAATATGAGTAGTTAATCGTATATAATTAGCGATATAGAAAGCCGGCTGTTTCCCGGATTGGAAAAGCTGGAATGACGAAAGGAACACCATGAAACGCGTTCTCTTCTACCTCGGGGTTTTTGCAGTGGTGGCGGCCGTCGTGTATTTCACGGTCCAGGCGACGGGGCGGTCCGATAAGTCTGCTTCCCGGCGCGGTTCCGGAGGCGCGGTGGCCGTCGCCGTCGAAGTCGCCCCCGTTCAGAAAAAGGACATGGCCGACGAGGGGCGATTCACGGGATCGCTTCTGCCGAGATCGCGCTTTGTCGTGGCTCCGAAAGTGGCGGGGCGCCTGAACAAACTCGCCTGTGACGTGGGTGATACGGTTTCGCGCGGCCAGGTTCTCGCAGAAATCGAAGACGAAGAGTTCGTGCAGGACGTCGCCCAGGCCGAAGCCGATCTCGCGATCGCGCGGGCCAACCTGACCGAGAGCATGGCGATGCTGGATATCGGCCGCCGCGAGTTCGAACGCGTGAAGGCCATGCGCCAGCAGAAAGTGTCGTCCGAAGCCGAAGTCGACGCCGCACAGGCTCAGTACAAGAGCCGCGAGGCAAAGACCGAAGTCAGCAAGGCCCAGGTGCTCCAGAAAGAAGCTGCCCTGAAAACCAGCCGGATCAGGCTTTCCTATACCAAGATCCAGGCATTGTGGGATGAAACCACCCCCACGCGGCTCGTGGGTGAGCGGTTTCAGGATGTCGGGGCCATGCTGTCGGCCAATACGCCGATTCTCTCGCTGCTCGACATCCGGATGGTGATCGCCGTCGTCGAAGTCGTCGAGCGGGATTATTTCCGGATTCACGTCGGCCAGGAGGCGCTCATCACCACGGGCGCCCTTCCTGGGCAAACCTTCCGGGGAAAAGTCGTCCGTATGGCGCCTGCGCTCGACACGGAAACGCGTCAGGCACGGGTCGAAATCGAAATTCCGAATCCGGATTTCCTCCTCAAGCCAGGCATGTTCGTGCAGACCCAGATTCAATTCTCGCAGCACCCGAACGTTCTCGCAGTTCCGGCTTCGGCCATCGTGAGCCGGGAAGGAGCGAAGGGCGTTTTCCTGATCGACGGGGAAGCCAGAAAGGCTGTTCTGACGAAGGTCAAGACCGGAATCACTCAGGGGGATTTCGTGGAAATAGCCTCCCCAACGCTCGCTGGGGATGTCGTCACCATGGGACATCACCTTCTCGAGGATGGTTCGCCCGTTCTCATCGCCGGTGCAGAGGCAGAGAAGCCGTCCGGCCGGAAAGAGGCAAAGTAGGCCATGAATCTCTGGACAACGGCTGTCAACCGTCCGATCGGCACGACCATGCTGACGCTCATGGTCGCCGTGTTCGGACTGGTTTCGCTTTACCACCTTCCCATCGATCTCATGCCGGATATGACGTACCCGGTCATTTCCCTCTCGACCAAGTATGCCAATGCCAGCCCGGTCGAAGTGGAAACGCTGATCACGCGGCCGATCGAACAGGCGCTCAGCGCGGTTCCCGGCGTCGACGAGATTTCCTCGGAATCCACCGAAGGCAACAGCCGGGTGCGGGTCTCGTTCAACTGGGGAACCGATCTGGATGCCGCGGCCAACGACATTCGCGACAGAATCGACCGCATCATCTCGCGTCTTCCCGAAGACGTCGAGCGGCCGACGCTCCGGAAGTTCGATCTCTCGGCGACCCCGATTCTGATGATGGGGGCATCGGCGAGACTCGATCCCGTCCAGCTTCTGAGGCTGATCGAAGACCAGGTGAAATACCGGATCGAACGGATCCCCGGCGTCGCTTCGATCGACATCCAGGGCGGGCGCAAGAGGGAAATCCATGTCAATCTGCTTCCCGAGCGGCTCAAAGCGTTGAATATCCGCGTCGATCAGGTCGTCACCCGCCTGAAGCAGGAGAACCTCAATCTCCCGGCGGGCATCATCGAGGCGGGCAATTACGAACTCACCGTCCGGACCCCCGGCGAGTTCTTCAGGGTCGACCAGATCAACGATATCGTCATTCTCGAGAACGGCGGC
>JAKJFL010000552.1:0-2832 GCA_022704935.1 Candidatus Rifleibacteriota bacterium | reverse complement strand
GATCACCGAGCGGCTCAATCAGATTTTACATGATTGCCGCCAGCATATCGTCGGCCGCATGGGCATTCCCTACGCCAAACAGAACATTGGCATCATCAGCGTCGTTGTCGACGCACCCAACACCGTTATCAGCGCGCTTTCCGGCAAGCTCGGCCTGCTCGAAGGCGTGAACGTCAAGACCGTTTATTCGAAAAAGCGAGGAGAATGAAACATGTACGATCCCAAATCGCTTCGCGCCACCGAGTTCATCGATGATGCCGAAATCAGGGAAACCCTGGAGTTCGCGGCAAAGAACAAGAGCAACCGCCCGCTGATCGAATCACTGATCGAAAAGGCTCGTGCCTGCAAGGGACTCTCCCATCGCGATGCCGCTGTCCTGCTCGAGTGCGACCTGCCCGACGCGAACGAGAAACTGTTCGCCCTGGCCCGCGAGATCAAACAGCGGATCTACGGTAACCGCATCGTCATGTTCGCCCCGCTGTATCTGTCGAACTACTGCGTCAACGGCTGCGTCTACTGTCCGTATCACTGCTCGAACCGGCATATCACCCGGAAAAAGCTCACGCAGGAAGAGATCAGAAACGAGGTGATTGCCCTTCAGGATATCGGTCACAAGCGGCTCGCGCTCGAAACCGGCGAGGACCCGGTCAACAATCCCATCGAGTATGTACTAGACAGTATAAAAACGATCTACGAGATCAAACACAAGAACGGTGCCATCCGTCGCGTGAACGTGAACATCGCGGCGACCACCGTCGAGAATTACGCGAAGCTGAAGGCCGCCGGCATCGGCACGTATATCCTGTTCCAGGAGACCTACCACCGGGAAACCTATGAAAAACTGCATCCGACCGGCCCCAAGCACGACTACGCATGGCATACCGAGGCGATGGACCGTGCGATGGATGGCGGCATCGACGACGTCGGTTGTGGCGTCCTGTTCGGGCTGAACCTGTACCGCTACGACTTCGTCGGGATGCTCATGCATGCCGAGCACCTCGAGGCGGCCAAAGGCGTCGGGCCGCACACCATCAGCGTGCCGCGCATCTGTCCGGCCGACGACATTTCACCGAACGCCTTCTCCAACGCGATCGACGACGACACCTTCGCCAAGATTGTCGCGATGTTGCGCATCGCCGTTCCCTACACCGGCCTGATCGTCTCCACCCGCGAGTCGCGTGCATCTCGCGAGCGGGTGCTCGATCTGGGCGTGTCCCAGCTCAGCGGCGGCTCGAAGACCAGCGTCGGGGGATACGCCGCCCCCGAGCCGGTGGTCGAGAACTCGGCCCAGTTCGAGGTGAGCGACACCCGACCGCTCGACGAGGTCGTGAACTGGCTCCTGGCTTTGGGCTACATTCCGAGCTTCTGCACCGCCTGTTACCGCGAGGGCCGCACCGGCGATCGGTTCATGGCGCTGGCGAAATCCGGCAGCATCGCGAACTGCTGCCAGCCGAACGCCCTGATGACGCTGAAGGAGTATCTCGAGGACTATGCTTCCCCAGACACCCGCGCGAAAGGGGAAAAGGTCATCGCCGATGAGCTCGAGCGTATTCCCGCGGAAAAGGTGCGCCGTATCGCCGAGGAGTATCTGGCCTCGATCCATCTCGGGAAACGCGATTTCCGCTTCTGATGGCCTGACATAAAAACAACCGCTATATAACCCTGGGCGGGTCACGAACCCTCCCGCCATCGTAAGGGCAAGAATCAGATTGAACGGAGAAATGAAAAAAATCCGGAAGTATGCCGGCGGGGAGTATGCTGGTATAATCCCCCCGTGCCGCCATGCCGCGGAGGCTGGTTCGTCCCGTGGCGCATCTCGAGGCGGAAGGAAGGAACGGAAATGAAGAGTATGAAACAGACGGCAGCTGCGCTCGCTATCGCCGCGACGCTCGCCTGCGGCGGAGAATGCCCGGTGTGCGCCGAACAGCCAGTGGAAGGGACGGCTGCCCCTCGAGGAAAGGATGAGACCGTGACCATTGACATCGCTTCCAGATGCGGAGATATCGGCGAACGGGTCGCCAAACTGGCGCCCGTGGAGATGAAGGTTGACCTCTCATTCCTATCCAGGAATGAGAAAAGGGCTCTCGGGAAACTGATCGAGGCCGCTGTGCTGATCGACGAGATCTTCTTCAACCAGACTTATCATCTGAACAACGAGTTCAGGGCAGCCATCCGGAATGCGAAGGACCTGGATCCGAAATTCGCCGAGTATTTCGAGATCATGGCAGGGCCGTTCGATCGCATCGACGGTGACAGGCCGTTCATTGGCTCACTGTCCAGACCGAAAACATCGAACCTGTACCCGGTTGACATGACCCGGGAAGAGCTGGAAACCTGGATGAAAGCGCATCCAGCCGACGAGCAGGCCTTCAAGAGCAACTTCACGGTCATCGTCCGAAAGGGTGGCAAGCTCGTCGCGGTTCCCTATTCCGAGGTTTATAAAACGTGGCTGGAACCCGCGGCGGAACTGCTTCGCGAAGCGGCGGTGTTGTGCGGGAACGACAGCCTGAAAAAGTTCCTGCGGAGTCGTGCCGCTGCATTTGCCTCGAATGACTATTACCAATCGGATATCGACTGGATGGATGTTGCCGACAGCCCCATCGACGTGACGATCGGCCCCTACGAGGTGTATGAAGACCGGATGTTCGGCTACAAGGCCGCGTTCGAGGCGTTCATCACCGTCGTGAATCCCGAGGAGTCGAAGAAGCTCCAGGTATACCAGAACTACCTGAAGGAACTCGACGAGAATCTCCCGATGCCGGCCGGCGCAAAGTGGATCCGCGACCGGTACGAATCTCCGATCCGGGTGGTGGACGTGATCGGCACCGGCGG
>JAKJFL010000551.1:0-2838 GCA_022704935.1 Candidatus Rifleibacteriota bacterium | reverse complement strand
TTGCGGCAGGGGAAGCCGTCGCCGCGATCCTGTCGCGCCAGGAGAGATCGCCTCGGGGAGCTAGTCGCGCCGAGAGTTCGAACTCGAGCCCCGTCTTGTCGAGGAGGAGCCTGTCGGCAAGGTCGGCGTCGTTTTTTTCGAGCGTCACGAGAAAATCGGTCACTTCGTTTTCGGAATAACCTCCGATGCCGCGGGAAACGCTCGCGACACCGATCACCGGTTTTCTTCCGGGCGGTTTGATCCGTATCTCCAGCTCGTCGGCGGGAAGCATGCGGATCGTCGTCGGCCCACGCCCCGAACGGGGCAGCCTGGAAAGGAGGCTTCGAATCACGTCAGGCGGCGGAAACAGAGCGAAACCGCACCGAAGGACACCGAAGTCCTGCATCCGGTTCGGATTGCGGGGATCGGGCCGTTGAAACCGGTAATACCAGAGGTTCGGATGGGATATTTTGTCTTCCCGATATTCTGCCAGGACCGGGTTCGTCAGCATGCAGAACCACTGCGAGGGGTTCACCTGGCTTCGCATCAGGAGGCATGAATAATCCCGTCCCCCCCTTCTGACGGTGATTTCCTTCTTTTCGATCTCCGCGGCCGAAGGGGAAAAAGAGCAGAGGGCGAACGATACGAGCAGGAATATATGTGTTAATATATTCTTGGCGCGCATCGCCGCAGTCATCCGCATCCGTTACCTCCTGCCCACCAGCATCAGGTCGAAATACCCGTCGTTGGTCGTCTTGTCGCTTCCGAGCAAGACCATGATGGTGTTCATCCCGGGTTGCAGCATCGAGGCGGGAATGTCGGCGCGGACCCTGTTCCAGTAATCGTAGTCGTGACCGTCACGGACTTTCATCAGCGGGTCCTCGTCGATCATCTTTCCATTCAGGTAGACGACGGCCGCATCGTTGCTGGCGACCTTGAGGGTCAGGGTTCTGAACAGATCGGGCTGGTCGACCCGGAAATCCTTGCGGAGCATGACGCCTTCCGATGGCTTGAGATAGGTTTTGACGAGGGCAGGGGTCAGCCGGTGCGAAGAACCGAAGCCGAATGGGCACGAGCCGAACTTCGTGAGCGTGAACGAGGCCGGGTTCATGAAATCCGGGTATTCCCAGGCGATGTCGTCGATCTCGGGCCGGTCTAAATCATACTGCCAGTCGGGCGAGCGCCGATCGATGATGACGGATTCGGAGGCCATCAGGCCGACGTGTCGCTTCCGCATCTCTTTGAGATACCTTGCGACGTCCTTCTTCTCGGAAAGGCGGCGGCGCTTGAGTTCGGTTGCATCCTGTGCATCTTCCGTCGTATCGAGGATCTTCGGCGTCAGGAACACCATGAGTTCGCTCTTGCCGCGGGTTTTTGCCTTGTTCGTGAAGGCCTTGCCGATGATCGGGATGTTGCTCAGGCCGGGAATCCGCTTTTCCGTGACGTCGGATTTTTCCTCGATGAAACCGCCGAGGACAATGGTTTCACCGTTCGAGACGGTCAGGTTCGTCTGGGCCTCGCGCATGGTCAAACGGGCTGTTCCGTCTTTCGGATCGTAGAAACCGATTCCATTGATCGTCTGATGCACTTCGATATCTATCTCTCCGCTCATGTTGTTCGGATGTCGACGAGCTCCTTCTGAACGCAATAGATCTCTCAGACCAGGTCTTCTTCCTCATCGACGCCGGGTCTCCTTTTTCCATCAAAAGCAGCCTCAGGTATTTCTACGGCCTGTCCAAACTCAATCTTCCGGCGGACCGGATGACGCTTCTTACTGGCAAGACCCAGCAGGAAATCGATCTCAAGACAATCTCGAATTTGCTGAAATTGCCCGTAAAAGGCCAGTTGCCATTCATCACCATCCAGGGTTTGAACTACGGCAGCGGAATCTATTCATCCCGTACTGACGACCCATATTGTCAGACCATTCGAAAGTTGCTCCAGGACACCTTCCCAAAAGAGTTTCAGAGCAATCGCCCGGCCAGTTTCTTCACGCGCCTTTTTGGAGGCGGTCAGCCCAGTGTCGATGACTCCGCGGTTTCTTCCGTGGTTGCCATGCCCCAGGAGCCTTCCGGCGAGCCCATGAAATTCCGGGAAACCAATTTCCGTGCGCTGCTTCGATGGATTCGCGCCGGATTGAGCTCCGGACAGTATGATGAGGCTCGGTCTTCCATCATCAGCCTTCTGGAATCGACCGGCCCGTCGTCTTCGATCTTTCAGACATACGGCGAGCTCCTTATGCAGGAGGGGAATTATTCGGAAGCCGTCGACCCGTCCTGCAAGGCGGTCCAACTCGACGGAACCAACCATCTGGCCTTGGGATACTCTGCCATCCTCACGCATGACCGCGGAGATTTTGCCAAAGCCGTGGGTATCCTGGCGGAAAAAATCAAACATCATCCCACATGGCCGGACCTCCAGCGCGATATGGGGGAATTATATCTCCGTAATTCCATGCCTGAAGAGGCAATTTCGCCACTCAAGAAAGCCCTGACCATGAATCCCAGGTATGAAGACGCCCGAATCCGCCTGGCTGAAGCCCAGGAACGCATGGGAAGCCGCGATGAAGCGCTGGAGACGCTGCAGAACGTCAAAGAGAAAAACGCCACGGTTCTTCATCTGATGGGAATTTGCCTCCAGGCTGGCAACCGTTTTATCGAAGCCTTACAGACCTTCAGGCTTCTGCAGAAGATCAATCCCTCGTTCAGGGATGTGAACGCCCGTATCAACGAACTCCAGGGTTATTTCGACAAGCTCCAGTCCCTCATCACCATGCATCAGCGAATTCGCCAGGAACATCCCACTTATTTCGATGTCCGTATCAGGCTCGCACAACTGCTCGCGACTGCGGGGCGCCGC
>JAKJFL010000550.1:0-2839 GCA_022704935.1 Candidatus Rifleibacteriota bacterium | reverse complement strand
CCCGCCCCGTCAGAGGAAATGCTCGTATCCCCGGACGATCTGCGTTCCGGCGTCCGGCTCGCCTGCCAGGTCCGTGTGAGAGGCGAGATCGAGGCGGAACTGCCGAAAGATGCGCGGGCCGCCAGATTCGTCAGGTCCGTCGTCGTATCCGGTGAAATAATATCAAAAGATATATACAGACTGATGGTCATGCCCCAGGAACCCCCGGACTGGCGGTTCTCTGCAGGCCAGTATATCCAGGTCTTTCGGGAACAACCACGCCCTGGTGACGAGCCGTTGACGCGGGCCTACTCCCTTGCCTCCGATCCGGCTTCGCCGGAAACGCTCGAACTGCACATCCGGCGCGTTCCCGAAGGCGAACTCAGCCCCTGGCTCTGTGAACGAAAGACCGGTGACCAGCTCTGGTTCTCCGGCCCATACGGAGCGATGATCCTGCCGGAAGCCCGCCCCGGCACCGAAATCATCTGCGTCGCCGGCGGTGTGGGATTCGCTCCCATGAAATCGATTGTGCTCGAGATGGCCGGTCGGCCGGAACCCGTGAAAACCTGGCTGTTCGCCGGTGCCGCGACTCCCGAAGCCCTCTACGACCATGCGTGGGCCGTCGGAATGGCGCAGAAACACCCCTGGCTGATCTACGTGCCCTGCGTTCAGGCCCTTTCGGCCGGGGCGGATTCCGATACCGGCGGATTCGAGCTCGGACTGGTCACTGAAGCCATCGAACGCCGGTTCCCGCCGGGAACACGCGCCGTCGCGCTCCTGTGCGGTCCCGAACGGATGGTTGCCGCTTCACGGATGATCCTCACGGAAAAAGGTCTCCCCGGTGATGCTCTCCTCGCCGACGTCTTTTCATGATCCCCCTGCTTCTGCTCACTCTCTGTCCTCGTCCCGGCGCACCTTCATAAATATTATAAGATATTAAAAAACAACCAATACGGATGACATGCCGGGGGAAAAAGGGTATCCTGACGCAGGAATTCCTGTAATGCCTTTTTCGAAAAAATCATGCTGCGAGAATATCAGATGGCTGGAAATCAATCCGAATCCATCCTTTCGACAGACTTCGGCGGCCTTCTGGACGGCGTTGTCTCCATCGGCATCTACATCACCGATCTCGACAGAAGGATCGTGTTCTGGAACAAGGCCGCCGAGACGATCACCGGCTATTCGAGCGAAGAGGTCCTGGGAAAACATTGCAGGGACAACATTCTCTGCCACGTCGATCGCCATGGGCGGCAGCTTTGCTTGTCAACGGTCTGTCCTCTCAACCTTTGCATGATGGGCAACTGCGCGAATAGGGTTTCGAGCTACATATTCGCGAAAAAACGCGATGGAAGCCGAATCCCTGTCTTCGTCACGGTCTCGCCGATTCATGATAAGAACGGGAAGGTCATCGGCGGCATCGAACTCTTTCAGGACGCTGCCGAAGAGGCGTTCCAGTCGCAACTCATCGTGGAAGTTCAACGGGCATTGTTTCCCAATCCGAAAACGATCGCCTCGCTGGCCCGCATCGGATACGGCTACTGTCTTGCGGCCGATGCCGGCGGAGACATGTTCAGCTGTTTCCCGCTTCCTGACGGTCGCGTTGCTGGTGTCGTCCTAGATGTCTGCGGCCACGGGCTGGCCGCCGCGATGTTGTCGGCGTTCATCCGGAGCGGGCTGGGCGAAATTCGCGAAAAGCAGATCGTACGGCCGTCGGAAATCCTGGGTTTTCTCGTCCGGAAGAGAGCCGAACTTGCGATCCGGAGCAACAACTTCACGGCGATGGCGTTCGTCTTCGATCCGAAAACGCAGGAACTCTGGCTCAGCAGGGCCGGCCATCCCTTCCCGATCGTCATCGACGAAACAGGGAAGGGACAGGTGCTCGAAATCGAGGGAGAAGCTCCGATCGGGTATTTCGACGAGATGGCGTTTTCCGACATCCCGGTCGACATCAAGGGGAAGCGGCTCATCCTCTATTCAGACGGGATCAGCGAAAGCAGGGCTCCGTCCGGGGAACAGGTCGATCATGCGGGGATCATCGCCCTCTGCGAACAGACTGTTGCCCTTTCCCCGGAGCTTTGCGCAAAGAAACTCGTCGACTGGGCATTCGCGTTCGCCGGGACCGGCGATCCCCAGGATGACATGCTCGCCGTCGTTCTGGATGGCAAGCCCCTCTGAACCTCTTTAAAGATAGTTGTCAATATCCATCGAGAACGCGCCGGCGGGAGATTTCCCTGTCGAGCTGGAGTTCGGCTTTTTCGAGGCAGGCCCTGTAACCGGTTTTGAACTGTGTGAGGAGCGAGTCCGGCACGGCACCGTCGAGCTGGTGCACCGAGACGAACATGCCGAATCGCGAGCGCTGTTCGACGATCTGCGATGCGTATTGGGCGGCGAGCCGCCTGACTGCCTCGGTGTCACCTGGCGGAAGGAACGATTCGAGGTGCCAGGCGAGCCGTTCCCGGTCTGGGTCGTTGAGATCGAGCGTGTATCCCTGTTTGCTCGAGACGACCAGCGGCTGGGGAACCGCCTCGACGAGGGGTGCCCCGGCTTCGATCCGCGTGCGCAGACGATCCTTCCATTCCTGCCAGGCGTTGCGCACTCGCAGATACTCACCGCGCGGCAGTTTCCCGACGAGAAAGGCCTTGCGGGCGAGGTAATACGCCTGATACCGGTTCATGGCATCGGGTGAGGCGATCGTGTAGCAGGTGTATTCGAGCAGAATGCGGCGGATGGTCGCGGCCCGGGCCGGGTTGTCGCGCATCAGCGATGAGACCAGGTCGAAGAACGTCAGGGGCGCATGACGGGCCATGGTCGTGAAGACCGGTCTGGGAGAATCCGGCAGCCCCGCGTGGCCGATGAG
>JAKJFL010000549.1:0-2839 GCA_022704935.1 Candidatus Rifleibacteriota bacterium | reverse complement strand
CGCCTGCACGAGACTGATCACGTCTAGATAGCCCTCGACCACGATCGCGGAGTTGCTGCGGCGGATCGGCTGAAGCGCATCGCGGAAGTTGAACAGCATCTTCCGCTTGTTGAACAGGTCGGTTTCCGGGCTGTTGAGATATTTCGGCTCCTCGCCCTTCACCATCACGCGGCCGCCGAAACCGACGATTCTGCCGTGGGCATCCGCAATCGGAATGATCAGACGATGCCGAAACGTGTCGTAGTGCCCTGTTCCGGTGGAGCGCTGTTTGACCAGACCCGCTCGATCGAGAAGCTGAACACGTTCGGCGTTCTTTCCAAGCGCGAGAGCAAGGGCATCCCAGGTGTCGGTGGCATAGCCGAGGCGGAATCTGGCCGCCGTCTCCGGTGTTATGCCGCGCTGTTTCAGATACTCGCGCGCCAGCTTTCCGCCGGCCTGGTGAAGCTGGGCTGTGTAAAATTTCGCCGCTTCGTCGAGGATCTGGTACACACGGGCTTTCTTCTCGTATTCGGGATCTTTTTCGATCGGAATGGCGACACCGGCGCGCCGTGCAAGCTGCCGGATCGCCTCGGGGAATGTCAGGTGCTCGGCCTCCATCAGGAACCGGAACACGTCACCGCCTTTCGAACATCCGAAACAATGAAAGATCTGCTTGTCAGGAACGACGTAAAAGCTGGGTGTCTTTTCCTGGTGGAACGGACACAGCCCCTTGTATGTCCGGCCGGTGTGTGCAAGGCGTACATACTCGCCTACGAGCTGGACGATATCGATCCGTCCACGCACCTCGGCGATGACTGCGTCATTGATCAAGGCCACGCCGCGAGCAATCCCTGCCTTTCAAGGGACGACGGTCCATCCCTGTAAAAACTCGACCGGAATTTTTCATGATACCAGTGATTCTGAACGCTGTCAACCGTTTCTTCGCCGGATCACGAGCAACGTGACGTCATCCTCTATCGGCCTGTAGTCAATCATCTGCTTCACACGGCTCAGAATCTCGGCATGCACCGTTTCAGCCGACCGGCCGATTGCGCAAACATCGCCGACGATCTCTCGCAAGCGGTTGTACCCCACGAAGTCATTCATTCCGTCTTTTGCCTCGACGATCCCGTCAGTGTAAAGAATGAGACAGTCGCCAGGGTCCATGTCGACCGACGCACGATCGAACACTCCATTTTTCCGCGCCCCGAGGGGAAATGCCGGATTTTCAATTTCCACGGTTTTTCCGCTTGCACAGCGGAAGTGGAAGGGGAAACAATGGCCCGCATTGACTGTTTCGATCGAGTGCGTCTGCGTATCCAGGACCGTATATACAAGGCTCATCAGGCGCTTCTTCTTCATGGTTTCGAAGACCAGCCGGTTCAGGCGGCTCATTGCCTCGACGCCACGAACGGATTCTTCCGGGCGCAGCATGGCCACGCCGCTCTTGGCCATGGCCATCAGCAGGGCCGCAGGCACCCCGTGCCCCGTGACGTCGCCGATGATGGTGACGACATGCCGATCCTGCACGATGAAACTGTCGAAATAATCCCCTCCCAGGTCGGTCATCGAATCGGTCGCGCCGTACAACTCGTACTCCCCCTGGGTGATCGGCATCTTCGGAAACAAGGTTTCCTGAACGATTTTTCCGACGTGCATCTCCTCGAGATTCGAGATGACGCGATTGAATGTCGATCCGAGATCGCCGAACTCGTCGTTGCCGAGGGGCGGGACCTGGTGCGCGAAGTCGCGGCGGTCGATCGCCGTCACCCCTGCAGCAAGCTGATTGATCGGCCAGAGGAAGTGCCGTGAGAGAAGGAGACCGATGAAAAAAGCGAAACAGCCGCTCACCAGCGCAACCAGCCCGATTTTCACGCTGTTGTCCCTGATGACCGCGTCGATCAATCGTCTTGGATATATTGTTATTAGTATAAATTCAGGCATTTTCTTCAATGGAGAGGCGACGACGAGATACGGCTGACCGCCGATGTTTTCGACGGATGCATGCTGGGTCTCGGTCGATTCGACTTTTTCCGCCATCTCTCTGACGAACGGGTATTTGGTGTATTCGCGCGGATAGACGGAGTTGCCGTCAGCGCGTGAAACGACAGCCAGCCTGACGGGAACTGCCTTTTCGGAAAGAAGCTGATTCCGTCGCACGATTTTCATGAGATATTTGCGGGCGTAATCACGCGTCCGGTGAACGATCAGCAGGAGATTCGCCGGGCGCTTTTCTCCTTCACCCCAGATGAACGTCGAGTACATGAGGTTTCCGATATTTCCCAGCATGAACTCGATGATCTTGTCGTTCGCCTCGATGATGGTCCCGAACATCTTCTGCGAGCCTTTACCGGACATGAATTCGGCGATGCTATCCGTGAAGCTCTCCACCATGACATCGGACATGTTCGCCCTCAGATCGTTGTCGGACTGGCCCAGTCTCACGGCGAAGATTTTTCGCGCCAGCGTGGGGATTAGCTTTCCGATCAGGTCTCGGCCCCGGGGATTCAGGTCTTCCAAAAGCTGCATCCGTCCCTTCGAGTCGACCATGAACATCTGGGAAAGGAGGTTTGCCTCATCGAGGCGTCGGGAAAGTTCCCGTATTCGACCCGTCTCCCCTTTCCGAACTATGGAGAGCCGCGAGATGCGTCTGTACAGCTTTTCCAGCGAGCGCACGGCCGCCATGAAACTCTCGTCGATGTTTTCCGTAAGCTCCGACAACTGGGACATCCGCTCCTGGACCATGACCTGGTTCCGGTCGAGCATATACTGGTAGCCGAGAAGCAGGAGGGCCGTGACTGGAATCGCCGTGGCATACAGGAACAGCCCCACGAGCTTGTGCCTGATCGACACCGAAACA
>JAKJFL010000548.1:0-2840 GCA_022704935.1 Candidatus Rifleibacteriota bacterium | reverse complement strand
CCCGTCACGTCATTTCTGGGAAAGCAGCTCTTTGATCTTGTCTTCGAACAACTTCAGATCCTGGGGGCGATAGCCGGAATGGACCATCGCAATCTTTCCGGCCTTGTCGATGATGACGGAGCTGGGGGTGAACGAAAAGCCGTATTTCTCGGGAACCGAGAAGATCGGGTCGAGAAGTACGGGGTAGTTGATGTTGTTGTGGGCAGCCCAGGAGACGAGCATCGGCTTCCCGAGCAGATCAACACCGACCGCGATCACTTCGACCCCGGGATTCTGTTCTTTCAGGGTCTTGAGAGCTTTCGCCTCCTGGAGGCAGGAGTAGCAGGCGCTCTGTATGAAGAACAGAATGATGGGCTTGCCGGAGTAGTCCTTCAGGCTTTCCATTTTGTCGGTGACGAGGTTCGGAAGGGAAAATTCCGGGGCCGGGTCGCCGATCTTCAATTCGATCTCAGGCTCGATTGCGGCACCGGCGTCGCCGCCGATGTTGACCATGCTCGTAGGATCCTTGCTCTCGGCGGCGTTCACCGCGAGGGGACCGTTCATCATCATGCCGGCAGCGATTCCCGCGCCGAGAAAAGCTCGAATGATCCGCTTCTTCATCTTCTCTGATGCTCCTTGAACCGATTGTTGAGCGAAGTCTAGCACAACGACCCACCCCGGTCAATCCCGGCCTGGGCAAATCGGAAACCGGAACTGGAACCAATCCGCAGATGAGACGGATGGAGCAGATGTAGCTGATAAAATGTGGTAATATATGCCATTGAGAAACAACCTTTGGAGGAATGGAATGCACCTCTTCATCAGGAATATCAGTTATTTTTGGGCCGGCGGTGACGAGCCCGTTCTGGAAAACGTCTCGCTGCTCGTCGATGGCTCGAAGATCGCCGCTGTCGGCACAGCTTCGGAAATTGCGCAGAAGGCCGGTTCCGCCAGAAGCATCTCCGGGGAAGGCATGATCGTCATTCCCGGGCTCGTGAACACGCACCATCATTTTTACCAGACGCTGACCCGCAACTTTCCCAAGGTCCAGGACGCCGAGCTGTTCGAATGGCTCGTCAACCTGTATCCACTCTGGGCGAAGCTGACGGCTGACGATTTTCACCTGTCGACGACGGTCGCGGCGCTCGAACTGCTCAAGAGTGGCTGCACGACGGCGGTTGATCACTCGTATCTCGTTCCAGCGGGCCAGTCGCACCTGTTCGAGAGCCAGGTCACGGCCGCGAAACGCGCCGGCCTCCGCTTCCATCTGTGCCGCGGCAGCATGTCGCGCTCGAAAAAGGACGGCGGCCTGCCGCCCGATTCCGTCGTGCAGACCGAAGCCGTCATCATGGAAGAGACCGACCGGCTCGTGAAGAAGGTTCACGAAGCCCAGCCGGGCGGCATGACCCGCATCGTCGTGGCGCCATGTTCCCCGTTCTCGGTGACGAAGGAGCTGATGGTCGAGGCGAAGCGGTACGCGAACAAGAACGGCCTCAAATGCCACACGCACCTTGCCGAGACCCACGACGAGGACGACTTCTGCATCAAGATGTACGGCTGCCGGCCGTTCGAGCTGATGGAACAGCTGGAATGGATGGACGACAACTCGTTCTACGCCCACTGCGTGCATATCTCCGGCACCGAGATTCCACGCATGGCGAAGGCGCAGGGCGGCGTCGCCCACTGCCCGACCAGCAACATGCGCCTCGGCTCGGGCATCGCGCCGATCGTCGAGTATCAGAAGGCCGGGGTTCCCGTCAGCATCGCGGTCGACGGTTCGGCCAGCAACGACTGTTCGAACATGATGCTCGAAGTGCGCAATGCCCTCCTGCTGCAGCGCGTGAAGAACGGCGCCAAGTGCATCACGGCGAAAGACGTGCTGAAAATGGCCACGTTGGGCGGCGCGAAGGTGCTCGGCCGAGACGACATCGGCCTTTTGAAGGCCGGCATGGAAGCGGACTTTGTCGGTTTCAGACTCGACTCGCTGCGGCAGGCCGGCAGTTCGACCGATCCGCTGGCGGCGCTGGTCTTCTGCGCGGCCGACAATGTCGACCTCTCGGTCGTCCACGGCGAGCTGCTCATCAACGACGGCAAGTTCACCCGCTTCAGCGACGACGAACTTTCGGAGATCGTACGAACGCAGAACCGCCGCAGCCGCGAGCTGTATTTCGGCAAGGCGTGAAATCTCGTGTGGGGGCGGGTTTCAAACCCGCCCCTCCGGGAACACGTGGAGTTCAACGGAACCCATACTTTTTGACAATGGGCGGGGGGTGTGGTAGATTTCGGCCGTTCCTCTCATGAGATACGCGGGAACAGTACGCCAAGGAACGGGACGAACGGTGTCGGGCTTCCACACCATATTCTCCATGATTTGAACAGGAGCGGCGAACGTCTGTGACGGATCGCCGTTTATCGTTGTTGCGAGGGATACTTTTACCCGAGGTGAACGGATGAAGATCATCGGACATGCTACGGTAGCGACGCTCGGCACCAACCACCAGGTGATCGAGGACGGCGCGGTCGCTTTCGACGAGAAGAAAATTCACGGCATCGGAACGACGGACGAACTGAAGAAGCGCTTCCCCAAGGCGAAATTCGAGAGCGCGAACGGCCTGCTGCTGACCCCCGGCCTGATCAACGCGCACATGCATCTGTATTCGACGTTCGCGCGCGGCATCGCCCTGAAGGACGCCCCGCCCGAGAACTTCGTGCAGATCCTCGAGCGGCTCTGGTGGCGGCTCGACAAGGCTCTCAAGCCCGACGATCTGTATCTGACCGCGATGATCCCGCTTCTGGAAGCGGTTCGTTCGGGAGTCACGACCCTGATCGATCATCACGCCAGCCCGCACGCCATCGGCGGC
>JAKJFL010000547.1:0-2850 GCA_022704935.1 Candidatus Rifleibacteriota bacterium | reverse complement strand
CCAGCCGCCGTTATCCGGCAGTCTGCGAAGTCCCTGGTAAAACCCGCCTTCGCCGAACTCCCCCGGCGATGTTCCCGTGGAGCCGGGCAGATCGCGCTTTTTGCATTCGAGTTTCACAAAATCGTTGAATTCGCGGAACGCATCTTTCAGGGACAACCCGAATGCCTCGCGGAACATTTCGTCGAACCTGGCAGGATTCCCGGCAATCCGTCTCAGTAGATGGTATCCGGCATCCGGCTTCGACCGGCTGTGGAGAAAATTCATCATCGCGTGCGCCTGGAAGCTCATTTCCTCCCGCACGAGCGATTCGCGGCTGTTGATGAGCGCCAGGTCGTTCATCGAATACATACGCCCCGTGCGGGCCATGTCGTAGAGGCGACTGACGTGGAGCGAATCCATCGGAAACGCATTGTACAGGGCCATGCCCTCGATGAACCACGGCGGCATCGAGAGAATGCCGAGCCGTCTCCTGATCGCCGTCTTCGCCGGACCGAGGGTTCTGAGAATCATGATGTGCGCAAGCCGCAGGGCGAACCGGTCTTCGAACGAGTAGCCACGCGTGCTCAGTGCGCCGATCTCCTCGGTCAGGCCGAGGGTGATCGTGTCGAAGTTCGGGTCTGCCGCGCTCGTCTCGCGATCGTCGTGGTCGATGAGAATGACCGAGACCTCGAAAGTCGCGAGGCTGGGAAACTGCGCCGTCATGCGCTCCTTGACGCGCCTTAGCGTCGACATGACCCGCGGCATCACGGCATCGCATCGTTCCGGATAGTATGCGCGGATTCCCCCGCCCGTCGTCACGCGATACGCACCGCTCATGCGGTAGACGTCATTGAGTTCGACCGATCCGCCTGGCGCTGCGACGAGCAGAACCGCCAGCGCGAACAAAAGAGGGGGAAGAAAGCTTCGCTTCAGCGTGCAACGACGATTCATGCTCTATCCTCGAGTCTCTCTCATCAGCCCGCGGCCTGTCTCTGCCGCCAGGCTCCGTTTCTCCCGTTGTTCCGTCTTCCCTCGACGAGCCCGAAAAACTCGGCGCTCACGCTGTTTCTTCCGCAGATGTCCTCCCAGCCTTTGATCAGGGCCGGCGCGATCGAGACCCTGAAGCCGGCCTTCGGCTGGATCGTGACTACGTCCTTCTCGGGAGTCGTAACCTTGATCTTGAAGGCGATCAGCCCAGGGTTCGCGCGAAGCAGCGTCAAGAGCCGCTCGTAGGTTTCCTTCGTCGCGGCATGCGGCGGAATCGCGAACGTGAGCGAAGCCGCGCCGTCGCGATTGAGATCGGCCAGGGTCAGGATCTGTTCAGCGTTAACCTTCACCTCGTCGTTCTTCAGCTCGCTTCTGACGACCATGAACAGAGGCTCTTCGATGATCAGGATCTTCGACGTCTCGGTGTACAATTTCGGGAAGACGGTCACGTCGAGAGCGGCATTTTCCGCTTCCATCGACAGGAACGCCATGATATCGCCCTTCTGCGTGGTGATGCGTTTGACGTTCATCAGCATCGCCGAGATGCGATGGACGGCCCCGTCGCCGGCCGTCTCGAACTGGTCGAGACGCCTGTTCGCGAACAGCCTGCCGATGGGCGCCACCTCGGAGAACGGATCACCGCTCAGGTAGAATCCGAGCGCTTCCTTTTCGGCAGCCAGCCGGTCCCGCTCGCCCATCTCGGGAATGTTCGGCGGCATCGGCTCGGCCTCGAGCACTTCCGCGGCTTCGGTCCCGAGAAGGTCGAAGAAGGTGGCCTGACCCGCCGATTTGTCCTTCTGTACCTTCTGGCCGCTCTTGAGCGAATCACCGACCATCGCCAGCAGCTGACTTCGGTGCAGGCCGAACGCATCGAGCGCGCCTGCCTTCACGAGCGACTCGAGCACCCTGCTGTTCAACAGTTTCGTGTCGACCCGCCGCGTCAGGTCGCTCAGGCTTTTTATCGGATTGCCGGCCCGGGCCGCGACGATCCCTTCGACGGCGGAGGTCCCGACGCCCTTGATCGCCGCGAGGCCATACCGGATCCCTTCCGGTTCGACCCCGTACAGCACATTGCTCTTGTTGACGTCAGGCGGGAGAATGCCGATCTCCATTTCCTCGCATTCTTCTATATATTCTGCTATTTTATCGGTGTCGTTGATTTCGGAAGAGAGGACGGCAGCCATGAACTCTTTCGGGTAATGCGCTTTCAGATAGGCCGTGTTATAGGTGACGACGGCATACGCGGCCGAGTGCGATTTATTGAATCCATACTCGCCGAAGCTCGCCATCAGGTCGAAGACGTGCTGGGCGAGGCCCCGGTCGATCTCTTTCTTGACTGCACCCTCAACGAACAGTTTGCCTAGGCGCTCCATCTCGTCGGCGATCTTCTTCGCCATGGCTTTTCGCAACTGATCGGCCTGTCCCATGGTGAAGCCGCCCATCACGTTCGCCGTCATCATACATTGTTCTTGATATAAAAAAACACCGTATGTGTCTTTCAGTATGGGCTCGAGGCAGGGGTGCGGATATTCGATCTTCTTCCGGCCGTGCTTGCACTCGACGAAATCATCGACCATGCCCGATCCGAGCGGGCCGGGCCGATACATCGCCAGCAACGCGACGATGTCCTCGAAAACGCTCGGTTTCAGCCGCATGATGAGCGAGCGCATGCCGTCCGATTCGAGCTGGAACACGCCCTTCGTAAGCCCCCTGCACAGGAGGTCGTAGGTCGGCTGATCGTCGAATGTCCGCTTGTTCAGATCGACGTCGATTCCGTGGGTCTGTTTGATGAAATTGAGCGCACGCTGGATGACCGACAGTGTCTTGAGACCGAGGAAGTCCATCTTGAGAAGCCCGATCTTCTCGATCGCGTTTTTCTCGTAC
>JAKJFL010000546.1:0-2854 GCA_022704935.1 Candidatus Rifleibacteriota bacterium | reverse complement strand
TACGTCGGGAAAACCTCGAAGGCTGACACCGACATGGTGTTGATCTCCGCCGACGGCGGCAAGCGCACCCGCAAGCTCGACATCTATCGCCAGAAGGCCGACAACGACAACAAGGACAACTTCATCCACTTCCTGGCGCCGGCCGACATCAAGGACACGACCTACCTGGTCAACGAAAAGAATCGTCAGCGCGAAAAGCGCATCTACCTCTCGGCGATGAAGAACATCCGGCGCATCGTTTCCGACGATTACGGCATGGCTTTCGTCTCGAGCGACTTCACCTACGAAGACATGGACGACATCCACGCCTCCGACTACACCTGCTCGAACCTGCGCGAGGAAAAACTGGGGGAAGAGGCCGTCTGGGTCATCGACACCGTGAAGAAAGACGGCAAAACCAGCTACGCCAAGACCAACCTCTATGTTTCGAAAGACAAGATGGTCATCCTTAAAGCGGTCATGTACGACAAGAAAAACCCCGAAAAGGTGATCAAGGAAATGGCCGCTTCCGATCTGGTGAAGATCCAGGACATCTGGACCCCCAAACTGGTCGAGATGAAGGACCTGCGCAAGAACACCACGACCCAGCTCAAGATCAACGGCATCCAATACGACCTCCAGCTCGACGCTGAAACCTTCAGCGAACGCAACATGAAAAAGAGCTGATCACCGTTCTGCATCAAGATCCCGATCGTGCCTGACGGCCCGGTCGGGATTTTTCATTCCGGCCATTTCGGCGAATTTCGGAGCCGAGGGAGAAATGCCGATGAGAGAAGTGAGAAAGACTCTGGAGGCAGACCACGCTCGACGTGTCGTTGGTTCCAACCGCCGGCCCGTACCGTTCGGAATGGCGTTGCACAGGATTTTCCGGTAATCGCCGGTCGGGAAGGCGGCTTGCCGGAATTGTCTGCACCCTTCTGGTCCTCCTCCTGCCTGCGCTGACCGGTGTTCGAACGTCTGCCGGATGGGCCTTCACCGGCGCGGAGATGGCGGCGACGGTTCCCGGTGCCCGCGAAGTGTTTCAGATGCCGCGCATCATCATCGAGAAAGGCGACGATGTCGCCTCCGAGAAGGTGGTCGCGCCGGCCGCGTCCGAATCCGAGGAAAAGCCGGTGAAACGTCCGACGATCACCGGGCGGCACACCTGGAAATACAACAAGTTCTCCTCCTACGACCAGCTCCGCATCGACCTCGAGCAGGAGGGCGCGAAGGGGCAGAAGGCGCTCGTCAGCATCAACGGCCTCTATTACCAAGAGGAGGACAACAAATCCTGGAGTTCGTATCTCGGCGAGAGCTACTATAAGTTCAAGGCTGGCAACTTCGATTTCAAGACGGGCCTGCTGGTCGACACGCTCGGCAGCGGCGACAAGGTCTCTTTCATCGACAAGATCAACTCGCGCCGCTTCCACAACGGCCTCGCCAACGACTACAACCGCGACAAGAAAGAAGTGCCGGCCATAAAAACCACATACTATATCAACAAAAAAATGAGCTGGGACTTCCATTACATGCCCGTGTTCCAGGCAAGCGAACTGCCCAGCATCTACAGCCGGTGGGCGACGGCCTTCCAGAGGGAGGCGGCGCGCATGACCCTGTTCGGCACTCCGCTGGTGCGCGAGGACGACACCCGCGTGCGCGAGCAGTACCACCTCGGTTTCAACAGCGCGTTCAAAAAATACGAGATCCGGTATCACTATCTTTGGCTGAAGGAGCGGCTGCCGGTGATCGACCTGACCCCGCGCGGCACCCTGCGGGCGGAATACCCGATCGACGAGACGTTCGCGGTCGACGGCAACGTCACCCTCGGCAAGGATTTCCTGATGCGGTACGAGATGGCATGGTCGCCGACGAAGACGTTCGCGTCGTGGCAGGACGGCCGCATCGGGCCGCGGTTCCAGAGCAACTTTTTCGGCATGCTGCTCGGCACCGACAAGACGTATCGCAACAACCTCTATCTCAACGTGCAGGGCATTGTCTCGCACATCTCGGACATGAAGACGAAAACACCGTATCAGCTGAACCCGACCGAGTTCATGACGTCCCTGCAGCTGAAGAAAGGCTTCAAGAGCGAGACGTTCTTCATCGAATTCAATAGTTTAGGAAATATAACGACGGGCGAATACGTGCTGACCCCGCAGATGTCGCTCCAGCGCGGCGACTTCCTCAAGTTCATCGGCGGCGTCCATGTGAACGGCAGATCTACCGACGCCCTCGGCCCCGTCGGCCAGTTCGACGAGAACAACACCCCCTTCCTCGAAACCCAGATCATCTTCTGAAAACAGCATCACCACAGATACACAGAGGTCGCCACGAAGGCACAAAGACAAGATGAAAGAGTCATTTTGTGCCTTTGTGTGATGAGCAAGCTTCCTCCCTCTGTGTCTCGGTGACTCTGTGGTTCGTTGTATTCCCCGGCTTGTACGGGAGGGCGAAATGGCGTATCGTATGAGACGTCATGAATCGCCTTCGCGAATCGTTCGGAACGGCCGTTGCCGGCCTGTGGCTGGCGCTGATCCTGCTCGTGCCCGTCTTCGTCGCGTGGCCGGGCGGGGCGGTCGTCTCTGCCGCGTCCGATGCGCCGCCGGTGAAAGCCAGCTTGCGCTTTTCCCACAAAACCCATAGCGAACAGCGGATCCGGTGCGAGCGGTGCCATCGCGTTGTCGAAGGTGCTGTTCTGCCGGACGACGTGCCTTCGGGTTTCGCACCGTTGCGCCCATCGCGCATCGTCCCCGGAGCGCCGCCTCCGATGCCTGGCTCGGCGCCCGTGATCGTCCAGGCGGCCGAGGATCCGCCGTCGTTCGGCCGGCCTCCCGAAAAAGTCTGTCTCAAATGCCATTTCGCGGCCCGCGAAAAA
>JAKJFL010000545.1:0-2875 GCA_022704935.1 Candidatus Rifleibacteriota bacterium | reverse complement strand
CCCGCAGGAGAGGCCCATGTTGGCGCCCTCGGGCAGAACCGCCAGCTCGGCCTCGTCGTATCCGAGGTCCCGCGCCAGCTTTTCGGGGGCGGCGGAGCCGCAGCATCCGCCTCCGGAGGAGGATGCCGTCCCGCAGCAGGAGCCCGAGGTTCCGAGCGCGACCTTCGCGTAGCCGGATCTCACGCGTTCACGGATGATTTCAGGATCGTCGATCTTCACAATTTTTCCCATGTTGCCTCCCCGGGCGGGTTTTAAACCCGCCCCTACAAAAGATGAACAAATTCGACACACGAAGCGTCCGGAAAGAACTCAGCCGCGGAGAAAATACAGGCCGACGCCGATGATCAGGACGCCGGCAACCCGCTTGAAGGCGCCGATGGCCCTATTCATGCCCCGTGAATTAGCGAGGGCCTGGACGGAGCCGACCGAGACGCCGGCCACGAGAATCAGCATCGAATGGCCGATTCCGTAGAGGAACAGCAGCGTTCCGGCTTTCGCGACGCCGATCTCGGGAATCAGGCTCATCAGCATCAGCAGAACCGGTCCCGAGCAGGGCATCGAGACGAGGCCGAACATGAAACCCAGCAGGAGGATGCCAATGTATCCGCCCCATCGGAGCGTCGGGGTCACCGTCACGCCGGGCATCTGGATGTCGAACAGGAGGTGCGCCCCAAGCAGGGCGCAGACGGCCGCGATCACGTATTTCCAGGCCCAGCCCGAGAGATACGGCGCAACGGCCGCCGACACCGAGAAGAGCACGGCAAGCTCGAGCGAGAAGCCAATCACGAACAGCGTGCTGAACAGAGCAGCCCTCTTCCAGGGGCTGTTTCCCTCGGCCGCCGCATAGCCGCCGACGACGCCGATCATCAGTGGAACGGTGGCGAGCACGCAGGGGTTGAGGGCCGTCAGCAGACCACCGCCAAACGCGGCGGCAGGGGCCAGCCAGCCGGCACCCGAAATGGCATCGGCGAACTGCTGTTCGAGGATGGCAATATCGATCATGGGGCTTTCACCGGCAGCTTCACGCCGAGCGACTCGAACTGGCGGTCGATCTCCTCGCGGGGCAGGAACCCCTCGTGACGCATCACTTCCCTCCCTTGGGCATCGTAGAAAATCTGGGTCGGTATCATGCGGATGCCATACTGCGCACCGGCGTCGCGGTTCTCCCAGACGTCGATGAACTCGACGTCGGCAACGCCCGCGTAATCGGCCTTGGCCTTTTCGAGGACCGGCGCCATCTCTTTACAGGCCTTGCACTTGCCGGCGCCGAGATCGACCAGTTTCGGCCGGAGGACGGTCATCTGAATCGACGATGAAGCCGGTCTCTCGGTCGACGCGGCCGTCGCTCCGGACGCGATCTGTCCGGAAGAGGTCGATGCCGGCAGAGCCGCCACCGGCGTCGCGACTGCCGCGAAGGCATCCGTTGCCGTGCCTTGAGCGGCTGCCTGTGAAACCTCTTCCGCCGTGACAGGGGTGATCATGCCGACGCACATACAGTTTCCCGCGTCAAACAGATGCGCGGCAAAGAGAGCCCCGGCAAACAGCACTACCGTCTTAACCGTTGATGCAACGTTCATTCGTTTCCTCCATCAGCAATTGCATGGCGTCTCCAGCAGAACGTCTGAAAGACTCACTTCGCCTTTTCCAGAAGGGACTTGAGCGCGGCCGGATCCGGCACTTTGCCGGTCAACAGCACCTTGCCGTCGACGGCCAGGGCCGGGGTCATCATGACGCCGAATTTCATGATCTCGTTGAGGTCCGTGACCTTGACCAACTCGTAGGCAAGATTCAGCTCTTTCGCGGCCGCATCGGCATTTTCAGCGAGTTTCTTGCATTTGGCGCAACCGGTTCCAAGTATCTGGATTTTCATCGCAACTCCTTCGTTCATTCGTAGACGCGCACTGCCGTGCGCGTTCCATGGACACTTTTTCATATATGTGCTATGCTATATTTCCATACAAAAAGCCGGCGGCTGCGGAAAAAACAATCACCAGCAGGACGAACACGAATGTCTTCTTGAAACCCATGATGCCGTTGATGACGAGCATGCTGGGCAGGCTCAGCGCAGGTCCGGCGAGCAGCAGGGCCAGAGCCGGGCCGTTTCCCATGCCGCTGCCCATGAGGCCTTGCAGAATCGGCACTTCGGTCAGGGTCGCGAAATACATGAAGGCGCCGAAAACCGCAGCAAACAGGTTCGCCCCAATCGAGTTTCCGCCGACGGCCGCCACCACCCAGGCGTTCGGGATCACCCCTTCGTTTCCTGGACGTCCGAGCAGAAGCCCGGCCACGAGCACGCCGCCCATGAGAAGCGGGAAGATCAGGATCGCATTTTCCCAGGAAGCGTTGAACCATTCGGCACCATCGCCCCGATGGGTGCTGGTGAAGATCGACAGCAGCGTCATGCCCGTCACGAAGGGCACCATCGGCTCCCCCGGAGCCACGAGCGCCGCGACGCCAGTCCCCCCCGCCGTCACCAGGACTTTCCAGGCCTCGAGGCCGAACCATGCCCACAGAGCGAAGCCCAGCAGACCGGCAAACCCCGAGGTGACGAGCCATTTTGCCTGCCAGATGGCATGCCAGACGCCGGTCTCATCGGCGGGCTTCGCGAAATTCGCAAACACGAGAATGCCGACGAGGGACGCAAAGAACAGCATCTGCTGGGAAAGCGTGCGACCGCCCTCCTCTTCGGCCATCACCGGTGCGGCGGCGAGTTTTTCTCGTTCCTCCTCGCGGAAGATCCAGGCCATGATGAGGCCGATCACGATGCTCATGCCCACGGCACCGACGGCGCGGGCCAGTCCGAGGTTGAATCCGAGAATCCGAGCGGTCAGGATGATCGCCAGAACATTGATGGCGGGGCCGGAATACAGGAATG
>JAKJFL010000544.1:0-2875 GCA_022704935.1 Candidatus Rifleibacteriota bacterium | reverse complement strand
GGCTGCAGATGCCGACGTCGTGACCGGCTCCACCGCCGTTTCCTCCGGCCGCGGCAGAACCCGTTCACCCAGGGGCAAAGCCCTGCGCGCGGGCGGTCAGGCAACGGGGATACTCGAAAGCACCGAGGCCGCTTCCGGAAAAGCGAAACGACCGGCCACCCTTCCGTGGCCGAAGCTGCTGTCGGATCGCGTCCAAGCCGTCCGCGCCGCGCTGGCCGCCGAAAAACGAGGACTCGATCTTCCCTCTCTGGCAGCCCGGTTCAAGGGCGCCCGCGCCGACCAGATCGCCGAGATCCTCACGACGCTCGTCTCCCTCGGCCTCGTCCGCCTCACTCCCGCCGGCCGCTATCGCCCCCGCTGAATCCGTTCTCTCCAACATCATCATACGGAGTTCCCGATGGCGCTGAAAGTCCCCACCAAAACAGATTTCGTGAAGTATTTCGAAGCGCTCCTGTCCTACTGCCGGGAAGTGCGTCTCGCGCACCCGATGAGAGCCAAGGAAGGATTGTCCCGATATGAGCACGAATTATACACGCTATATTATAATACAATATTGAACTACTTCCTTAACGGGCACAATTTATATTGCGAATCATATGCACGAAAGTATCCTCCCTTAGAAGCGCTTGGAAACGAAGAAAACGGGAGTTTCATCCAAAGACCGCTCGTCACGCTGTTCATTTCGGATGCAATCGGCCTCGTGGCGGCAAAAGACGCCTTCGCCAACCTCCTGACCGTCCAGCCGGGATCAATCCAGTTTCTCACGAGAGAGGAGTTTGAGGAGTGGCAATCGAGTCGTGCTCCCGAACGGAATTGGTTTTGGAGACACATGATATGCAAGAAATTAACCTTGGAATTCGGCCCTTACACGATCCACCCGGAAACAAAAAAATGGCTGAGTTCAAAATTCGAATTCGACGATTCGCGCCCCTACCACGCCCTGCATGTATCGACTCATGCAGGCCCCTTAGCAGGGCACGGGGAATCGTATCTATACACCGTCACGGGTGATTCGATCGAGTATTACGCCCCGTTGGGCAGTTGGGTTTCGTGACAAGAACTTCTCTTCTCGTATCACATGACCGTTTTTCAGTTCGATCAGTCGTAACATGCGTTGCTCACGCAGTCCGAAAATTCTAATAATGGGAGCAGACGGAGCAAGACCAGGGGTGATTCCGCTGTAATGAGGCGGGACCATGAATTTGGCAGAGAGAATATTTCGATGATAAGAACAACACCCTGCCTCAGATGTCGTCATCTGTATTTGGAAGCAGATGCACACGGGTATCTTTACCACTGTAAAGCGTTCCCCATCAAAATTCCCGAAGAAATCCTTCAAGGTGATAATCCACACATTGCAGTTTATCCCGGGGATAACGGAATCATCTTCGAACTCATCGATGCTGAGGAATACAAAAGGCGGTTCAGAGACACAAAATGACGGAGATGGCATTTTCAGCGACCTCTATGCAGCCGACCGGCCGTTGCCGGCCGATTTTGAACATGAAAAGGAACTGGCCATGGCGATCAAGGAACTCGAGCAGCGCGACAAAGAAGAACGCATCCTCATCACCCGCCTCGAATCCGCCCGCAACGAAGGTATTGAGCAGGGGATTATAAAAGGTTGTCATTCGGTTGCCCGAAGGATGCTCGCACTTGGGATTCCGATTGCGACCATCGCTGCCTCAACCGGGCTCTCCGAGCAGGAGATTGAAAAGCTCGAGCGAGAGATAGCAGGATAAGAAAGGAACTGGCCATGGCGAAGAGCTCGATGTATTCGATGATCTCTCGGACCGACTCCTCCCGCGCCCCGAATTTCCTATGGCGTACAAGCTCGGTCTTTTCACCTCTGCATTTCATTTTTGCGGCGACATCCAGGATCGCATTGCCTATCAGCTTCCAAATAATACCCACTGGGTCAGCCGCTTCAGTCCAGCGTCTGGTTGGATAGTTCCTCTACGCGAAGAATGTATTTCAGAGTCTCCTCGCCGTGATACGAAACGAGCCCATCGCACGACATACCCAACTTCTCAAGAACGCACATCGAGGCAGCGTTCCGAGGATCGACCAGCCCTATGATTCGTCCAAGATGCAAGTGTCCGAAACCATATTGCAAGACCGCGCGTCCAGCCTCGGTCGCAAGTCCGATGCCCCAGTAGGCGGGCAACAGCCAGAATGCAATGTCCACCTCCCCGAGGTCGTCCAGACGTTTCAGCCCGGCGAATCCGATGACATTGCCACTCTTCTTGAGAACACACGCCCACCGGCCAAACCCATGCCGTTGATAGTCTGTGAGCGGGTTTGCGCGGAGAATCCGCAGCGCATGTTCGATGCTCGTAAGCATCCCGGTGCCCGTGAAACGGGTGACGGCAGGATCACTCCCAAGTGCGAAGTATGCAGCGGCATCGGACTCGTCGAATTCGCGGAGTAACAGCCGCTCCGTCTCGATAATGGTCGATCCTGTCATCCACCCCATACTCCGAACGCCAACCGCGAACAGCGGCTATTATCCTGCTCGACGCACATGTCAAGCGCATTTATTCGTTGCACTATCGTTCCTTCTTCGGCTCAAAGATAAAAATTTTGCGGCTAGATTGTCAATCGAAGGCGGTGTTGATTATTTTCCCGAGCCCCTCTGAAAGGGGATCTTTTTGAAAATTTCGAGCAGTTCGTTGAAGTTTTTGCCCATGCCGGGAATTTCCGTATTGCCGAGGGGATGCTCGTTCTGACTGGCCGCGCCTGTTCCAGGAGTCGCAAACCCGCCGGGGAATTCCCGAGCGAGTTTCTCTGACATGGCCGGGTCCGCTTTTTTCAGGTAATTCATATTGTTCGCTGCGACACGATAGCACTCGCGAATGAGCGATGCTCTTGCCTG
>JAKJFL010000543.1:0-2877 GCA_022704935.1 Candidatus Rifleibacteriota bacterium | reverse complement strand
CGACAGCCAGCACCTGGAGGAAGGTGCGACGAGGGTTTCTCCACAGGTTACGCCAGCCGAGCCGCAGTATCATTCATCCCTCCCTGAGCGCCTCGACTGGCCGCAGGAACAGCAGCCGCCAGGCGGGATAACATGCCACAGCCGCGCCGAGCAGCATCATGACGGCGCCGGGCATCAGCACGTTCACAACGTTCAGCACCCCTCGGATGCGGGGAACGAACGTTGTTCCGCCCCAGGAAACGGGAGGCGCGAACCACCCGAGGTCGATGGGAGCCGCCGAGATCCACCACCCCATCAACAGGCCGAGCCCCATTCCCAGGATGCCAGCGAACACGCTCATCATCCCGCCCTCGAGAATGATGAGCAGGGACAGCCGCCAGGGTTTCAGACCGATGGCGCGCAGCATGCCGAATTCGCGAAAACGCTCCAGAAACGACATATACATGGTGCTGAAGGTGATCAGCACGATGCCGAAATAGTAGAACCCCATCGTGAAGATCTGCATGCCGAGCCAGATCGAGAACACCTGGGAAAGCTGCGGCTGAAGCACCTGCCATGGCGACGCGGCCAGGCCGCTCCCCTTGGCGGCTGCAGAAAGTCCGGCGGCGGCATCCCGGGCCGAGAGAGGATCGTCGAGAAAGATGTGGAGCGAGTGCAGGCGACCTTCGAGGCAGAAGATACGCCGCATGGTTTCGAGGCCCGCCAGCGCAAGGGAGCCGTCCCGCATCTGGTCGCCCGTATCGATGATGCCGACTATCCGCAGGATCTCGGTGACCATCGAACCGTCGGCGGCCTGTCCGACAACGATCAGCTCCGAGCCGGGTGACGCCTCCAGGCGCCGTGCCAGGCCTGCACCCAGAACGACATCCATCCCGTCGGCCGCGTCCAGGAATCTGCCCCTCGTCACGCACCGCCCGAGGCGACTGATCCGGGCTTCCGCCCCGGGATCGATGCCGACCAGCTGCCCGGGGTGCGTCCTGGCGTTCCGCTCCGGGCCGCAGCTCAGCAGGGCGAACGCGGAGACACGGCCGCACACGCCGCGGATTCCGGGGCGGTCCCTGAGCCAGGCGGGCGTTCCACCGGCCGCGTCGATGGTGAGGTGCAGTCCGGGCTGTTCGAGCCAACCGGCGCGGGCGATGACGATGTGTCCGGTCATGACCTCGGTGACGTTCTCGATCATGTCCCAGAGCATGCCATCATACATCGCGAGCGTGAAGATCAGCAGCGATGTGGCGAGCACCATGCCACCCATCGTAAGCTGCGTCCGGCGGCGGTTGCGCCACAGGTTCCGCCAGGCGAGGCGAAACAGTATCACGGGGCGCGCCGCAGTCGCTGGATCGTGAAGAGATCCTTTTCGTGGGCGACGTCGAATTTCAGGTCGTCGTAGGTCATGGTGGTCCGTTCATCGGGTTCTTCAACCGGGCAGACCGTGAATTTCATCGGAATCCATCGCCCGTCGAGTTCCTTCAGGTCCGAAAAAACCACCGTTCGCACCAAGGCGTTCTCCTCGTCGAAATACTCGACCCGGACAGGCACTTCCTTTTCGAGATCGGCCTCGTAGCGGATTTTTCCCCAGACGACCGCCGCATCGGGCTTCGGAACGCCGGCAATGACGACGACAGGACCGCTCCGCCGCTCGATTGTCAGGACATACAGCTCTTCGACCTTGCCTTCCTTGACCAGGTCGTCGTTGGTGAGATGGCTTCCCATCCACCTGTCGCCCATCATGCTCGAGGGGATCTTCACGAGCCGGTCGATGCGGGGAAAATAGTTCCAGATATCGTCGGCGACCTTGAGCGTGCCGGTTCCGCGCTCCTTGCGCGGCTCGAGAATGCGGGTCAGAAACCTGTCGCGCCCTTCGGACCAGGCTTCCATCACCAACGTTCTCTGCCAATGCCGCGTTTTGATCTCCATGGTGATCTTCCCATGAGACGAACGGCCCTGATACTGCGTTTCGATGTGCCTGATCAGTGCGACGGGGTCCAGGCCGGACGTGGCATAACCAACGGCATCGGTCGCCGAAGCCGGGCACACAGCCAAGACCAGCCATATGGCAACCAGGATGAGTCCTCTCATATTCGTTCCTCTGACATCCATGTTACCCGAAAACCGATGAGCGGAAAACCGGATGCCCTTTCGAGCGGGAATTGGCATCGGGCATCTCCGACGATCCTTTTCTGATGCTGAATTCAATGGCAAGACTCATGCTGAGGGCGGTTTCGGTCGAAACATCATACTATGGGTAACAAACCTCTTCGAATCATGCTGATGGCGCTTTGCTTTTCGGCATGCGTTATAACCGCCCTCGCGGCGCCCGAGGCGACGCTCAGAATCGGGATCGAAGCCGGTGTTCCGACGGTGAAGATTCACCTGCCGGCCGGCGGAGAGCAGTTCGACGAAAAGAACCGTCGCGTCAAGACCTTCCGGTCGGGTGAAAGCTTCTCCTGGAGCACGTCGCAGGAAGTCCAACCCGCGCAGAAGAAAGGCCGAAGCGCATCACGACGAAAGCCGGCCTCCTCTTCCCTGGCGGGCCGGCGGATGCGATTCAAGGCAAAACGGGGAGCGCTGTCGCTGAACGGTCGAGCCTATCAAGGTGTTCTCGAGGTCTCCTTCGGGAAAAGCGGAGCTGCAATCGTCAACCTCGTCGGCGTGGAAGATTACGTGAAGGGTGTCGTCGGAAGCGAGATCGGCTCGCTTTCCCCCGAGGAAAGCCTCAAGGCCCAGGCCGTGATCGCCCGCACCTATGCCATCGCGAACAGGGGCAAACACAAGAAAGACGGATACGACCTCTGCGACCGTGAGCACTGCCAGGTCTACGGCGGGGTGAAGGCGGAACGGGCGAGTGTCACGAAAGCGGTCGATGCCACACGCGGCATC
>JAKJFL010000542.1:0-2877 GCA_022704935.1 Candidatus Rifleibacteriota bacterium | reverse complement strand
TATAGAAAAAAACCAGGCATTGAGCCTGCTCGAAATTTTCTTCTACGAAAAACTCCTCGAGGCAGACCCCTCGTTCATCACCGTCACCGGCCGGGAGCACCTCGACGCCGCCCTTTCGAAGGGCAAAGGCATCGTCCTGCTCGCCAGCCATTTCGGCAGCTGGGAGCTGATCGGCTACACCATGGCCAGGCTCGGCTATCCGATCTACGCGATCGCCCGGCCCCAGGCCGTCAATCGTATGACCGAGTTCATGAACGGCTTTCGCGAAAACCGCGGCGTCAGGATCCTGATGGACCACAACCTCGCCGCTTCCCTCCGCACGCTTCGTAAGAACGGCATCATCGGCGTGCTCGCCGACCTCAACGCCCGCGAGCGCGGCTACCTCACCACGTTTTTCGGTCGCGAGGCATCGTTCTACCCGACCCCCATCCTGCTGTCGCAGCGATCGGGCGCACCGATCATTCCGGTGTTCATCGAGCGTGACGCCGCCGGCCGCCACCACATCCGGTTCGAACCGCCCGTCGAGTATCCGACGGAAGCCCCCATGCCCGACCGCATCGCGGCCTACGTGGCCAGATATGAAGCCGCCTTCAGGCGGAGACCCGATCTCTGGGTCTGGTTCCACGAACGGTACGAGCACGCGGACCTGGGGCGCAGGGCATGAAACAGCCGTTTTACATGACGTTCTGGTTCTGGGGCCTCGTTTTTGCCGGCTTTCTCGGAATCATTTTCTGGGGGGAAGACCTCGAAAAAGATGCCCAGAGCCAGTATGCGCGCCAGAAGATGCGTCTCACGAACGTCAAATTCGACGAACTCGAAGCCGGATTCGAGAATGCCACCTTGTATGCAGATGTGGTAGATATGGATGACTCACAGAGCAATATGACCGCCACCAACATCCACGCATATTTTTTCGACCGGAAGATCGCGACGCGAACGGGCGAACTCGTCGCTTCATGGGGCCTCAAAACCCCGTTCGAAGCGCGAATCTGGGGCGACGTGCGACTGCACACGTCGACCCGGGAGCGTTTTCGCGGCGAAGAGATGCGATATTTCTTCTCGCGCAACGAGATGTTCACGTCGATGCCGGTCATCCTCTGGAAGGACGACATGATCGTGACAGGCCGCGAACTGCGTTACAACCCGAAGACGAAAGAAGGCTCCCTGGCCCGTGACGTGGTCATCAGAATCTGGGAAACGGCCTCCCAGACTGCTTCGGCAACCATGAAAGCCGTCGCTTCGGCCGTGGCGCGCATTCCGCCGACAGCGCTGTCCATCGCACCTCCTCCAGCTCTGCCGGACACCGGATCCATCCAATCGCTCCTGGAATCCATTACGCCGGCCTATTCGCTGTTGAAGAGCTGTTTTTTCCGAGGTTCCAAAGCGTTGTCCGAACGATCCGCACCAGAGAACCGGCGGCCAGCCGGGGCAACAAGAAATAAAACGCCCGAACCGCTCGCTTCCGCCTCGCTTTCCGAGATTGCCGCCCCCGGAGCCGACACGCCATGAACCGTTCACGCATCCGCCATCCGCTCGTTCTCGCGCTCATCGCCGTCGCGGCCTGCGCCGCCGTCGCCTCCGCCCTCACCTCGATCATGGCGGGTGATATGGAGATCACAAGCCGGCTGATGACGTTCGAGAACAACATCTACGTCGCCAAGGGCGGCATCAAGGCCACCCGCGCCGACTCGACCCTCACGGCCGACCGGGGCATCTACGACCGTACGCTCGAGCTGGTGAAGGCCATCGACAACGTGGTCGTCACCCAGCCCGGCTCGACCCTGACCTCGGATTACCTCGAAGCCTATGTCAAGGAAGACCGGATGCTCGCGAAGGGCAACCCGAAGCTCGAGCGCATCGTCGAACGCGAGTCCCGCGACGAGACGGGCGTTATGACGAAGAAGAAATCCCGCGTGCTCCTGACCTGCAACGAGGTCGAAGCGTTCAACAAGGAAAACCGTTTCCTCGCCAAGGGCAACGTGCACGTGATCGAGATTCCCTTTCGCGAAGGCGAAACCCCCGAAGAGGCGAAGGAAAACGAGAAGGATCCGACGTCCGACCTGGTCTGCGACACCCTCGAACTGTTTTCGTCCGAAGACAAGGCGATCGCCCGAACCGACGTGGTGATCAAGACGAAAACCCTCAAGGCCACCGGCGACAAGGCGATATACCTCGACCGCGAGAACCGCATGATCATCGTCGGCCACGCCCACGCCTGGCAGACGTCCAAGGAATCGGCGGGCGCCGAGGAACAGGTCTCGGAACTGTACGCGAGCAAGATCATCTACTACCCGAACGAAGACCGCACGATCGCCGTCGGCGAGGTGCATGCCACCGTGTATCCGAAGGGCCAGCGCGGCCCCGACGACGAGAAGGGCAAACGCAAGGAGCGCAAAAAGAAGAAGAAAGCCCGTGACGAAACCGGAACGGCCTCCGGAACCGCGGAACCAGCCGAGGAACCGGAAACCACGGGGGAAGCCGGCGAAGAGGCGGCCATCGTCGAAGCCGGTCCCGATTCCGCCGATGAATCAGCCACCCAGCTTTCTCCGCCCGAGGATCTTCCCCCGGGCGACTACACTCCAGTCGGCGGCGACACCGGCGGAGAGAGCCCCGAGTGAACCCGTCATGAAACAAACCCAGACGCATCCTACGGTGCACGACACCGATCCCGCCGCCGGTTCACAGGCTTCGGCGGGTTCTTCCGCGACGGCGGACCAGCAGACGGAAAGCCGCACTCCAGAGGGCTCCCCTGCCCCCGACGGTCGTGACGAGATCCGCGCCTGCAACATCTGCAAGTCCTACGGCGGCCGCAAAGTCGTTGACGACGTCTCGTTCTACATCCGCAAGGGCGAGATCGTGGGTCTGCTCGGCCCGAAC
>JAKJFL010000541.1:0-2885 GCA_022704935.1 Candidatus Rifleibacteriota bacterium | reverse complement strand
GCTTCCTGGGTGAATCCCTTGGGTGGAACGCGGTACTGCCGCGCTTTCCGGGCCATCAGCTCCGTGATCAGGAGCGGAAGATCGACGGTCCTCTCGCGCAGTGGCGGGATCCGGACCGGGATGACCGCGATGCGGTAATACAGATCCTCGCGGAACCGCCCTTCCCGGACCATCGCTTCGAGATCCCGGTGCGTGGCGGTGACCCATCGCACGTCGGCTTTCCGCGCCTGGCTGTCGCCGAGCCGGTTGTACTCGCTGTTCTGAAGCACGCGCAGCAGCTTCGGCTGGAGGGCGAGGGGAAGCTCGCCGATCTCGTCCAGGAACAGGGTACCGCCCGCGGCTTCCTCGATGCGCCCAGCTCTAATCCGGTCCGCCCCGGTGAAAGCGCCCTTGATGTGGCCGAAAAATTCGCTTTCGATGAGCGTCTCCGGGATTGCGCCGCAGTTGACCGCGACGAACGGGTGACGCGCACGCGGGCTCTGCTCGTGAAGCCGCCGGGCGAGCAGCTCCTTCCCCGTTCCCGTTTCGCCCTGAATCAGCACGGGGGCCAGGCTGGGCGCGGCACGGTCGAGCTGGGCGAGAACCTGGATGAACCGCTCGTCCTTCCCGAGAATCTCCCCCGACGACCGGAGGCTGGCAATCTGGGCGCGGAGCGTCCGGTTTTCGTTTTTGAGCGCAATGTGCTGGCCGACGATCTCGAGCTTGCCTTTCAGCAGCTCCATGTCGACCGGTTTTTCGAGGTAATCCAGGGCCCCGAGCCGCATCGCCTCGACGGCGGTCTGCACCGTCGCATACCCCGTGACGAGCAGCACGGCGAGGTCGGGGTCGATCTCCTTGAGCCGCTTCAGCAGATCGAGCCCGTCTATGCGTGGCATGCGCAGGTCCGTGATGACGAGATGCGCGCCAAGACGGCGGAGATGGTCGAGCGAGGGCGCCGCTTCCGAAAACGCCGTGGCATGGTGGCCGAGCCGCATGACGGCTTCGGCGAGAAGGGTTGCCTGGCGAAGATCGTCATCGATGACGAGGATATCAAGCGACGTGGTCATGCAGACCTCCGGAAGGTTGGGCGTGCGCGGGCAGGCGGAGCTCGAACGACGTGCCGGACCGGTCGGTTCCGGCGAGCTTCAGGCTGCCGCCTAGCGCGACGGCGAGCCGGTATGCATTGTACAGGCCGAGCCCGGTGCCGTCGGGTCGGGTGGTGTTTCCGGCCATGAACAGGTGCTCGACGATCTGGTCCGGAAGCCCGGGCCCATTGTCGGACACCGTCAAAACGCGACTCTGAGCGTCTTCGGAAAGGGCGATGCCGACGCTGCCAGCCCCTGTCTGTGCCGCGTTCGCGACGAGGTTCCAGACGAGCCTGCGCAGAAGCTCCGGGTCGGACTCGATGGGGGTCGGCCCGATGGCCGGCGTCTCGAAGCGCGTCGAAGGGAAGGCGGTCCCGAACGCGAGCTTCAGATCCTCCAGCCACGGGGCCAGGTCGAAAGCCTGCGGGTGGGGGAGGATGGGGCGGGTGGTCTGGAGCAGGTTCTGGACGAGGCCGTTCGCTTCGCGAACCGTCTGCTTCAGCAGCTCGAACCGGCGGGAAACGTCGGCCGACGGCGGTTCCCCGGAAGATGCCGTCGCGGCCAGGAGGGAATCGAGGCCCAGCGAAAGTGTGTTGAGGGGATTACGGATCTCGTGGGCGACGCCGGAAACGATTCGGGCAAGTCCCTCGCTTCGGCGCTCCGTTTCTTCACGTAATCGTCGCTGCTCGCGGAGCTCCTCGGCCCGGAACTCGCGGTGGCGCAGCAGGAGAAGGAACCCCAGGGAGAGAAGCCCTGACACCGTGATGGCTGCGAGCGCCGCCCCGCGCAGGGCGCCGAGGGTGGTGTCATCGAGCGTCAGGATGAACCTGCCGACAGGTTTCCCGTGAAGCATGATCGTTCTGGAAATGGACGGCAGGTCGGGAACGGGCGCGGATGAAGACGTTGCGGGCAGAATCGGCTTGCCCTGCATGTCGACGAGATCGAGACGCAGGATGTCGTGATGCTGCCTGAACCGCTCGATCAGGGCCGGGAGCCCGACGCTGCGTTCGAACCCGAGGACGAACGCGACATCCGCCAGGACGCGGACGAGCCCGCCGCCGGGCAGCTTCATCGCGATGCCGAACGCGTCGGCTTCGCAGAACATTCCCTCGGAAAATCCGAAGACATGCTCGGATTTCCCGCCGTGCAGGACTTCGTGACAACCGTAGGATTCCGGAAGCATAGTGGCCGTTTCAGATGACAGGCTGCTCGAAACGACCCTGCCGGCAGCATTGTAGATCGAGATCGAACGGATCTCGTTCCTTCTGACTATTTCCTCGAGACGATCGGCCCCTGGAATCACTGCCGACGAAGCAATATCTACGGCTATAGAACGTAGCCTGGCGCTGACGCGCTCTTCGAGGTAATGGCTCGCCTGCAGCGTCTGTTCGGCGCTTTCGAGAAGCGCGTCGGTCAGCAGTTCGGCGCGGCCCGCCGCCGACCGTCTCAGCAGAAGTTCGGTGTGGAACCCTGCGAGGACGTGCGTCGTCACGATGATGGCTCCGAGGAACAGCCAGATCGAAGGTGATCCCGTCCGCCTCATGATTCTATACGTACCCCTGTTCTTCGAGAAATGCTTCGACGATGGCGCGGACGTCCTTGCCCGTGACTTGTTCGCCTTTCACGGCGCATGCGAAGCAATACAGGCCGTCTTGTGTCTCGACAAAGCCGACGAAACATCCCAGCATGCATCGGCCCTTTGCGTCGGTGCCCGAACCGGTCTTGCCGTAGAGGGTGCCGCGGTCGGTCTTTCTGCAGCGCATGAGTTCTTTGAGGAATGAAAATGCCCTCGGGGAGAATGGAAGAGCGCCCGATACAAGC
>JAKJFL010000031.1:0-13335 GCA_022704935.1 Candidatus Rifleibacteriota bacterium | reverse complement strand
AAACGCCTGAACAACTGGCCGAAGCGCTTCTGCAGGGTCTTCCGAGGGCCCATGAGGTGTTCAAACCCGTGTTGGTGGACAGGAAAACCGAACCCGCTCACGAACAAAGCACACTCGAGGAGCTGGTTACGTCGCTGACAAGCTACGGCAGCAGAAAGTGAGGGAAAGCCGCTCCGGTCTTACCCTTTTGCCGCCTTCCGAACTTCGACGAACCGGTTGAACTCAGGGAAAATCGTGCAGAGAAGGTCCCTGAGTTCCGGATGCCGGTCGAGCAAATCAATGTTCTGACGACATCGCAGTTCGGCCATGGGGAACTTCTTCGCCCACACGAACGACGACACCTCGCCGATGCACGCCTTGAGTTCCGGCGGCGCGATCGCGGCGGCGCGCAACATGGCGAGTTTCGCGTCTTCCAGGCGCTGAGCTTTTTCCTTGAATTTCGAAGGCATTCGTAACCTCCCGCCGATTGTCGTCAGTTCACGGACTCGGGCATATCGGCCGTTTTCGGTGAACAGTTTCAGATGTTCTGGTTTCGGCCGGCAATCTCCTGGTATTGCCTCCTGTCGAACGAGGTGATTTTACCATGTTTCAACCCTGCGCCACGCCCCGCGCAACGATGTGAAATGGCGCACACCGGTGTGGCGCATATCGAGGGTGGCGCGTTTGTGGAGGGTGTATAATGGCCAGAGAGATTTTCATGAGGATCGTTCATGAGCGAGAAGATCGGTCGATTCACCCACGATCTCCACCAAAGGCTGACACCACGCTCCGGACCGTCTTGGAGACGCCCTGGAGGAAATTCCGATCACAACGGGAGGATTTCATGTCGTCACGCATTCTTCTGGTCGCCCTGTTCGCAATGACATTCTGCCCCTGTTTGGCAGCCATGGCTCAGACAGCGTCGCCCGCAGCTTTGGCATCCGACTCGTTCGCGACGTCGGCCGGCAACCTCGACATCACATTCGTCGGCCACGGCACCCTGATACTCCGCTTTGCCGGGAAAACTATACATATTGATCCTTATAGTTCTCTCGCGGACTACACCAACCTGCCCAAAGCAGATCTCATCCTCGTCACGCACGGTCACTCAGACCATCTCGACGCCAAGGCGATCGCGGCAGTCCGGACTCCCGATACGGCCATCATCTACACGGAAGCCTGTGCCGCAGAGCTGCCCGGCGGAACCGTCATGAAAAACGGTGACACCAACACCGACTTCGGCTTCACGATCGAGGCCGTGCCCGCCTACAACATCGTCCATACCCGCGACAACGGTCAGCCGTTCCATCCGAAGGGCGAGGGGAACGGCTACATCCTGACCTTCGGCAAAACACGCGTCTACGTGGCCGGCGACACCGAGAACACGCCCGAGATGAAGGCTCTGACCGGCATTGACGTGGCGTTCCTGCCCATGAACCTTCCCTACACCATGACGCCCGAAATGGTCGCCGACGCAGCCCGCGCCTTCAAGCCGCGCATTCTCTATCCCTACCATTACGGTGACACCGACCCCTCGAAACTGACGGCCCTTCTGTCCGATCTTCCCGAGGTGGAAGTCCGCATCCGGGCGATGAAATGACCCGGAACGCCGTCGTCGTTGTCATCGGCACGCGTCGCCGAGCCGGAACAGGACCGGCATCACTGAAAGAGACCGGGAACCGGATCAAACCGTGAACGCTCGAGCAAGCCTGGAAACCGCCAGGCAGACGCCATCCCTCGCCGGCGATGTCTGGGGCGGCCTTGCGGCCATGCTCGTCGCCCTGCCGTCGTCGATCGCCTTCGGCGTTCTCGTCTACTCCGGTTTGGGGACGGCGCACGTCGCGCAGGGCGCCATGACCGGGATCCTCGGCGCAGCGGCCGTGGGCATCATGGCGCCGCTCGTCGGCCGGAACGGCGCGCTCATCTCGGCCCCCTGCGCCCCCGCGGCAGCGGTTCTCTCAGCTGTGATCGCCGAACTCCTTTCCGGAGGCAATGGGCACCGGTTGGCGCCGGAACTCATCCCGGCCATTCTCGGCCTGATCGTGCTCGGGGCGGGTCTTCTGCAGATCTTTTACGGCATGGCGGGTTGCGGGCGGCTGATCAAGTTCATTCCGTATCCTGTGGTGACAGGTTATCTGTCGGGCGTCGGTCTGCTGATCATCATCGGCCAGCTTTCCAAGATCCTCGGCCTGCCGAAGGAAACCACCCTGTTCGACGGCCTGCTGTCGCCGGGCCTCTGGAAATGGCCCGGCTTGGCGGTCGGCATCGCCGCGATGGCCGTTATGATCCTCGCTCCCCGGCTGACCCGCACCATTCCCGCGCCGGTCCTGGGACTCGGGGCCGGTGTTCTCACCTATTTCAGCCTGGCCTTCTTTGATTCCTCGCTTCTGCAGCTCGATGGCAACGCCCTTATCATCGGGCCGATCCAGGCCTCCGGCTCGTTTTTCGAGGCTGCGAGCATGCGAGCCGGATCGCTTGTTTCCATCGACGCCGGTCTCCTCCGACTGACGTTCGTCCCCGCCCTCACGCTTTCTATCCTTTTATCTATAGATACGCTCAAGACCTGCGTCGTCCTCGACGCGCTGACCCGGAGCCGCCACGACTCCGACCGTGAGCTCATCGGCCAGGGAACCGGCAACCTCGCCGCGTTCCTTGCCGGCGGCATGGCGGGGGCCGGGACCATGGGCCCGACACTGGTGAACCTGACAAGCGGCGGCCAGACCTGGCGTTCGGCCGTTTTCGAGGGCATCGCCGTCGTCCTTTCCCTCCTGCTTCTGGCCAAACTGATCGCCTGGGTGCCCATCGGAGCGCTCGCTGGCATCCTCCTCGTCGTGGCCTGGAGAATGATAGATAAAAGTATATTTCATCTTCTGGCAACCCCGGCCGGACGCCAGGACTTCGCCGTCATCTCGGCCGTCGTCATCACCGCCCTGACCGTTGATCTGATCGCCGCCTCGGGGGTCGGCATCGCTCTCTCGATCCTGCTGTTCATCAGGGACCAGATCAGGGGAAACGTCATCCGGCGCAAGATGTATCTCAACGAGACGTCCTCGAAAACCCGGCGGCCGGCGCAAGAGCGCGAGCTGCTCCGGGAGCACGGCAGCCAGGGCATCTTCTGCCAGCTGCAGGGGAACCTGTTCTTCGGAACGACCGACCAGCTGTATTCCCAGCTGGAACCCGACCTGCGGTCGAAGCGCTTCCTGCTGCTGGACATGCGGCACGTCCTGTCGATGGACTACACCGCGGCCCATCTGCTCCAGATGATGCAGTCACAGCTCGAGGAGCGCGATGGCCGTCTGTTGTTCAGCGGCATGCCGTCGGGCCTGCACGACCAGCGTAATTTCGAGGCGTATCTCGAGCAGCTCGGGGTCATCCAGCAGACCGGCGGCATCATGGTGTTCGAGACCCGGAACGACGCCCTCGTCTGGATCGAATCACAGCTGCTGGAAGGATGCGGGGTGGTCCGACCGACGGAAGAGAGCCCACTGAAGGTCGGAGAGTTCGATCTTTTCCGCGAATTCGACGATGCGTCTCTCGCCGGCCTTGCCGCCTGCATGCAGGAAACCTCCGTCCCTCCCGGAACCAGGATCTTCGCGAAAGGTGATGCGGGAGACGAGCTGTATCTGGTCCGCCGCGGCCGCATCAGCGTTCTTCTGCCGCTCGAAGGCGGAAAAAGCCACCACCTCGCCGATATCGGCCGCGGAAGCTACGTGGGTGAGCTGTCATTTCTCGACCGCCGCCCTCGCTCCGCCGACGCCATCGCCCGGGAAGCGACAGACTTGTTCGTCCTCTCCCGGAAGCGCTTCGACGAGCTCGTCCATTCCTCGACGCTCGTCGGCGTAAAAGTGTTCGCACGGCTCGCTCTCGTCATCGCCGAACGACTTCGCCAGACCGACGTCGAACTGGAAAGTCTCGAAGAGCGCTGACAAACAGTATAATATATTTATATTTATATTTTTAGGGCGTATCTATCGATTTTTCCATGACAGAAGTCAATTTCGCGCTCCAGTTCGCGCCAAGCCTGTCGAAGCACGAGAGGCTCTCGTCCCTCTGGCAGGCTCAGGACAGATCTCGACAAGTTCAGGGTGAACGGGGGGAACATTCTCCTGGGTTCAATGGATTGCCGCAGCCCTTGACACCTTCGATGCTCGAGCTTACGTTTGCAACATCACGCCGCGAGAAAAGGAGACCCACGATGGAGACCGCCGCCGGGATCACCAGGGAAAAAGCACTGGAGCTGCTGCACACCCACGTCAAAAACGAGAACATGATCCGTCACTGTCTTGCATCCGAAGCCGTGCTGAAAGCCCTGGCCCGCCGACTGGGCGAAGACGAGCAGGTGTGGGGCCTGGCCGGCCTCCTGCATGACCTCGATGTCGAGATCACCAACGCCAACCTCTCGGTTCACGGCCTGAAGTCTGTCGAGCTTCTTGGCCAGGCTGGGGTTTCTCCCGAGATCATCGACGCCATCCGGATGCACAACGAGCACGCCCACGGCGAGACCCGGTCGAAGCGCTTTCACCACGCACTCGCGGCAGGCGAGACGATCACGGGCCTCGTCACGGCCACGACCCTCGTGTATCCCGATAAAAAGCTTGGCAGCGTCAAGCCGTCCTCGATCGTCAAGCGCATGAAGGAAAAAGCGTTCGCGGCGTCGGTCGATCGCGAGATCATCCGCGAGTGCGAAAAGATCGGGGTCCCCCTGAACGAGTTCGCCGCTCTCGCCGTCGAGGCCATGCAGTCGGTCGCTCCTGATCTGGGCCTGTAACACTCTTTCGCTCGATCACGGGAGGAGCCAAGCCCCGCCTGCCAATTTTTCCATACCCCAGCTGACAAAAATCAGGCGTTTTTTCCTGCCGTTCCGCAAGACGCATCGGCAAACCTGCATTGTGAAACAACTTTCCAAAGCAGGCTCATGTGGCAGACTTTTTGCGATTTCATTGTTCTCGGTCGTTTTATTGCCTGTTTCACACGTATCTGAGAATGGAGAAATCGCGTGAAGACAATGACTCGCAGCTTGACGGCTCTCGTGATGGCAGCTCTTTTCCTCGGCTTTTCCCCGACTTGGGCGGAAGAGTCTCCAGACTGGGCGGCCCTGCTGGCCTCGGTCGATGAACCAGGGCTTCGACAGACCTTTCAGAACAGCATCTCCGCCGGCCTGATCGGCAACGCACACGAGTTCCAGGTTGCGCTTTCCCGTGCCCGCGCTCAGCGGCAGCGCGGTGGCAACCAGGGTGGCGGCTCCGGCCTCTCTGCGGCGATTTCCAAAGCCTGCGCAGGCCTCAACAAGCTCGATCGCGACGCCACCCAGGGCATGCGGTTCGACGGCAAGCAGCACCTGTTCATGACGTTCAGCGGCGAGTTTCCCCGCAGCTACCAGGCGGCTATCAAGCTGGCGGCCTGCTTCGATCCGAAAGTCGGTACGCCCGAACTGAAGAAGAACTCGAAGGAAATCAACGAGTATCTCTCGGTGATCGAAAACGACCCGATCATCCAGCACGCCCTGAAGGTCACGAACACCACGATGGACGACCTGAAAGAGAACTGGTTCGGGGCCGGCGCCGGCTTCGAGCACGTCATCTGCGGCGAGATGAAGAGCACCTCCGTCAGCGGATATCACTGGTGGTATAAATTCTACTCCGACGACCTGGCCGGCCGCGCGAAGATCCAGGGAAGCATCGACCACGCGAGCGACACGGGTATCTATACCGGCCGCTTTACCTGGGACCCCGACGGCAACGGGCCCCTGCCGGTCCTGAAGAAGAACAAGGGCGGCTTCACCATCGGCAACTCGGCCCAGGCGCTTCTCGCGCTCGGCCACATCGCGATCGAGACGGCTCGCCGCAACGGCGGCAACGCCCCCTCGGCGGTCCAGTTCGACGCCAACATCAACGGCCATGCCTACACCTGGCAACTCTACACGTTCGGCAACACGATCCGCAGCCTCTACCCGATCTGCGGTTCGGGCGACACCGCCTCCGACAACGAAAGCCTCAATGCCGAGTATTACGACCTCGAGGATGACTGCCTCCGCGGCCTCTACGGCGAGGGCTCCCTGAGCGTCCACTGATCCGACCCGCACGAAGCGGGAAGTAGGCCGCTGGCGCCCGGATGGCGCAAACCCATGCGGGCCCGTCTCTCTGGAAAGACCGGGCGGGGCTTCCAAAAGCCCCGCCCGGTTTCTCATGTTGCGAACCATCCAATGAACACCATGATCACCGCATATCTGGCGAACGGAGCGGATCACGACCCGCCCCTACTGACATATAACGATTGTTATTGTGCCTGGCATGTATGTTTCATCATAAGAGCCGATCCGCAGATTTCGCAGATGGCGCAGATGAAAATATTAACGAAACGCAGGCGGTATCGGGCTGGTGTTCCTATCTGGCCTTCATCTGCGTTTTAGTTCTCGCCTTGTTGGTTGGATGGGCGGGTTTGAAACCCACCCCTACGCCTGGGGATTTCAGCTCTGCGTCTCTGTACCTCGGCGGTGAAATGGTCTTCGTAAGCTCTTTGATTCAGCCGGGGTGAATGCCTGTGTGACCGACCTGGCTTGCGGGAAAAGCCTGAGAATCGTGAGAAAAAACAACCGCAGGCTCCGGAGATTTTCCGAAGCCTGCGGCGTTTCAGGCCTTCAGGTGATTACTTTGCGGACTGGCCCATGTAGGTCTTGAGGGAGGGATCGCCCATGAGGTGGTAGACTTCCCAGTAGTACTGTTTGCGGCTGGAGGTCGAGGACTCGACGGCCAGGTTGCCGGCGACGAAGAACGCGGCATTGGAAACGCCGTTTCCCTCGAACAGGGCGTCGATGGCGCCGGGGCCGGTGTTTTCCTTGAGCGGCGGAACGCCCTGGTCGTTCGGCTTCACGATCGAGTGCAGGCCGATGCCCCACCAGAAGTCTTCGTCCCAGTAGGTGCTGTTCGTGCCGCCGACGTAGCCGATGGCACCGGCATCCTTGGCGCGGAGCCAGGCTTCGCCGAAGCAGGTTCCGACTTCAAACTTGCTGGTCAGGCAGCAGTTACCGATGACGAACGGGTATTTGCCTTTGTTGCCCAGCTTGTTGATGTCGCTGATCGACATGCCCGGGTCAGCCCAGGAGGTCGACGAACCGTGGGCCGTGTAGTTCACGTAGCAAGCGCCCTTCGCGATGGCCGCCTGGATCGACGCCACGTTCTGCTGGGAACCGGCGGAGAGATACTTGTTCACCGTTTTGAAGCCGTGACCGGCGTTGAAGTAATACTTCTCGGCGTAGTTGATGTGCGGCCAGCCGTGGCTCTTCGCCCAGCCTGAATCCCAGCCGGCGATCAGGACCGCATCGTTGAGGAACGACGGATCGGCGAACTGGGCCTTCTCGTATTCCATGGTTTTCTCGATCTGCGGCGTCAGCTGGTCGAGCGTCTGCGCGGAGAAGCGGCCGGTCAGCATGTCGGGCAGGAAATCGCCCGGCGTGACGGCGACGTAATACAACTCGGTGATGTGCGAGCCGGTCTGGCCCTTGAAGGCCGGGATCTGCTCGTGATCGCCGACGAACAGCACGTAGCTCGGAGCCGGCTTGTCGGCGGTCGGGTTGTTGTAACGATCATGCAGGTATTTCTTCAGGCCTTCGGTGAGAGCCGCGCCCGTGCCGAACTGGTCGGTCGTGACGACGTCGACCTTGAAGCCCTTCTCAGCCTTCCAGGCCGCGAACGGGGCGATGGCATCCTTGAACATCGGATGGGTAACGATCACGTAGCTCTGGGGCGCGGTGTTCCGGCCGAAGCGCAGGGCCTGAGGAACGACAACCATCTCTTCGGCCCAGGCGAACGCCGGGGTGGAGAGGGAGGCATGCATCGCGCGGGTCTTGGCCATGTCGGCGCCGGTCAGCACGATCTCGAAATCGACGTTGTTGTAGACCACGATCTTGTTGGAGACCGGGTCATACTTGATCGGGGAGACGGCGACGTGGACGAGCCGCATCTGGCGAAGGAAGCCGACTTCCTTGATCGTGGTGAGCGGCATGCCGCCGAAGCCCTTCGAGATGTAGGCCGACTTCTCGTACACGAACGGAACCTGCGAGCCATCCTTCGGAGCGGACGGCTGGCGGGGGTAAATCCGGTTGGTGATGCCGAACTTGGCCAGGTCGTATTCGGCCGTATCGTAGCTCTTCACATCGATCTTGAACTCAGCCCCGACCGGAATCTGGACGAGCTTGGTAAGCACCGGAAGCTGGGGGGCGCCATACGCGCCGCCGAAGTAGAAGTTCGGGGCATGAAGGACGGTGAACTCGCCCTTGGGGGTCTCGACGTCCCAGGAGTTCATCTTGTCGATGGAGCAGGTCATGCGGATCGTCATCTCGTCCGAACCCGCCATCTTGTCTGAAACAACCTTCAGGCCACTGCCGATCGCATCGGGGAAAACGATCTCACCGGCACATGCGGTTCCGCTCACAAAAACGATCAACGCCAACAGGGCAAAAAACTTCTTCACGATCTGTCCTCTTTTCCTTTCATTCGTCATACTCGGGACCGAGCGCGCAACAGAAACGAAACGACCTTTGTGCGTGTCAACCCGAATACCTTCGGGCATTCTTCTGTGATTCTTTAAGGCTATTATGAGGAATCGCGGAAGTCAACTTTCGAGATACTTCGCCGACCATCGGCCCGGGAACAACTCCGCTCGCCCTGAGCCCGTCAAACCTGTCATGCAGTCTGGCAAATGGAGCGAGAGTCTCTCGTGTTTCGACAGGCTCAGCTTTTGCCGGAGGGATAGGTGTAATCGGGATAATAGAGCTTGAAACACCCGGGGCAGAGGCCGTGGGTGAAGGTGATGTCGGAATGCGTGCTGAGATATGTGTCGACATCCTGCCACTCGCCCTGGTCGTCGCGGATTTTCTTGCACCCCGAGCAGATCGGGAGGAACTCCTTCAGCACCTTGATCTGGGCGAGAGCCGACGTCAACGCCTCGTTCTGCGAGCGGAGTTCGGCCGTCAGCGCCTCGAGGGCGCGGTTCTTGTCGGCGATGTCGCGCCGGGAGCGAGCCAGCTGGATATGGGTGTTGACGCGTGCGAGCACCTCTTCCACATGGAACGGTTTGGTGATGAAGTCCATGCCGCCGACCTGGAAGCCCCTGAGCTTGTCGGCCTCCTCGTTCGCGGCACTGAGGAACAGCACCGGGATGTCTTTGAGAAGCGGGTTCTGCCGCATGGCGGCACAGACCTCGTATCCGTTCATCTCGGGCATGCTGACATCGAGCAGAACGAGGTCCGGCGGATTGGTTTCCATGGCGGCCAGTGCGAGACGGCCGCGCGGGAACGACGCGACCTCGAACTGGCGTTCGAGCAGGATACCTTCCAGGAGCGACAGGTTGACGGGTACGTCGTCGATGATCAGAACGCGGGTGGGCCGATCTTGTGTCATGTGCCGTCTCCATCCTCGCCGGGAAGTTTCAGGATATCGAGAAGCCTATCATATTCGTAGGCGTTGACCAACTCCCGAAGACGCTCGCCAATGCCGGCATCGCGTTCTGAAAGGGTATTCAGCAGTTCGAGACAGCCTTTTCGCTCGCCGCGCCGGATCGCGCTTCGAAGCTCTCGGATGAACTCGACCGGGAGACGGGACAACTCAACGAACGCGCCGGCAGAGCCGCTTGTGGCATGCCCGCCGGCAGGAAGGTCCTCGTAAGCGTAGGCAATACCGAGGCAGGTGCCGAGTTCCTGCAGAAGATCGTCTTCACGAAAAGGCTTGCAGATGAAGCTGGTCGCACCCGCGAGAAGTGCCTCACGGCGGTTTTCGTCGATTCCCTGCGCAGTGATGATCAGGACGGGAATCTGGCGCCCCCGTTCCGTCGCCCGAATCCGCCGCAGAGCCTCGATGCCGTTCATTTCAGGCATTTTGAGATCCATGAGCACCGCGTCGGGAAGGAGTTTTTCGAATTTATCGACGGCATCGCGCCCGTCGACGGCTTCTCCGACGCCGAAACCAACCAGGTTCAGCAGGGTCGTCAGGACCGACCGATTCGATTCGAGATCGTCCGCCACCAGGACGGTCATCCGTCGCGTTCCGGGAGCGAGCCCTCGAACGCGCCGCGCGGGCGCGACGTCAGGTGCGAGCACCCCTTCCTTCGGCAGTTCGACCGGCAGCGTCAGGCGGAACGTGGTTCCGACGCCAGGCCGGCTTTCCACGGTGATATCGCCTTCGAGGAACCGCGCGAACTGGCGGCTCAGCGCCATTCCCAGGCCGGTGCCGGTCCCGATGCGTCGGCCGCTCGAGGTCTGCTCGAACTTTTCGAAAACGAGCGCCAGTTCTTCTGGCTCGATGCCGCTTCCGGAGTCTTCGATCTCGATATGCAGGTCGCCGTCCCGGTACGAGGAGGTCGTCGTTATATGCCCTTTCTCCGTGAACTTGACCGCGTTGCCGACGATGTTTACAAGAATCTGTCGCAGTTTTCCCTCGTCGGTAACGAGAAGCCGGGGAAGGGCGGCGTCAGTCACGAACTCCATCCTGACGCCGTGCATCTCCGCGCGCGCGGCGAACATGGTCTTCACCGATTCCAAGAGGAGCCTCAGGTCGAAGGGAGCAGGCCGATATTCGAGATGGCCGGCTTCGATCCTGCTGATCTCGAGGATGTTGTCGATGAGGGAAAGCAGGTGCGCACCGCTGTTCATGATGGTGGTCAGATACGCGACCTGCGTCTCGTTCATCCCGGCATATCTCGAAAGGAGCTGGGAGTAGCCGATGATCGCGTTCAGCGGCGTGCGGATCTCGTGACTCATATTCGCCAGGAACAAGCTCTTCGACTGGTTCGCCGCATCGGCCGCCTGGCGCGCGCGAACCGCCTCGTCCTTCAGGGCTTCGGCAAGATTTTTCTGTTCCGAGATCTCCGTGAGGTCGATCGACACCCCGAGCAGGGACCGCTTCGCGCCGTCCTCGGACTGGAAGGGGATCTTGTTCGTCTGCAGGAACCGGCGAGGCCCGCCGCGCACAAACGTCCGGTAATCCGAGATGCTCATCGGCCTGTTCGAACGGATCACCTCGTCGTCCTCGATCTGCACACGTTCGACCTCGTCTTCGAATCCGCCCAGTTCCGCGTAGGTCAGTCCGATCATCTCTTCGACCGAGCGACCGCAGGCGTCGGCGAACGCCCGATTCACCAGAAAATACCGCCCGTCTTCATCCTTGGCGTAGATGAAATGCGGAACCAGGTCGATGATCCGGCGAAGCAGGGCCTCGCTCAGCCGCACCTGGCGCGTTCTGTCGAGGATGTTCTGTTCGAGCGTGCGCTGGTGAAGCAGGATCTTTTCCCGTGACGCTTTCAGTTCGTCCGCCATCGTGTTGAACTGTCTGCCCAGCTCCCCGAATTCGTCGGAGGTATCGATCTCGACAGGCCGGCCGTATTCTCCCGCCCGGATCGACGCCGTGGCTTCGAGAAGCCGGGTCAGAGGGCGGCTGAGGTTTTCCGAAAAGAAGATCGTGGCAAATACTGCCGTTCCGGCGGAAAGGCCGAAAAATGCGACGAGAATGACCAGCGCCCACCACTGGAACGACAGCAGGCGCTGCTCCACAATCTCTTCGGCGGCAAGGCAGGCGTCTCTCGAGGCGAAAAAGCTCTGATGAAGCTCCAGCTCCTTCGTTTTGAGGTGCTCGAGGTTGAGACGATACCGCTGGAACGTGTCCAGATACCGGTTGGCCGTTGCGGCAAGGCGGTATCCCTCGAGCTTTGCAGCCGGCTGACGGGCTGTTTCCCTGACCGACTCGCCGAACGCGATGATCGACTGTAGATTCTCGCTCATCGTGCGTTCCGCAAATTCATGCTCATGCCAGGCAGAGAGAGCCACGAGACGTATGATCGAGTGGAGCTCGTCCGAAAGGCCGGTCTCCTCTTCCCGCATGGCGTCTGCGATCGCCAGGAGGTCTCCCGACAGGCGTCGGGCCTCGCTGTCGAACGCCTCCAGTTGGTCGACGAGGATCACGTATGCGTCGAAGGTTCGTTCATGCCTCTCCAGAAGGAGCCGAAGATCTTTCAGGCTGACGGATGGCTGAAGCTCGGCGACGAAATCCAGCCGTTCCTCGAAGATACTGCGGCTTTGCCGAATCAGATCGTAGGCTCGCGCGGAGTTCGTCCGGTTCTTCGAGAAGCCGTAGACGAGCTCCTCCGCGTGCATACCCTCGAAATTCCTTCCGAGCACCGTCAGAACCCGGGTCATGGTGCCGGCGCGGATGGTGAACAGCAGGGTGATGAGGAACACCAGGAACTGGACGACGATCATCAGAAGGAAGAAGGAAAATACCGCGACCAGCCTGGACCGGAACGTGCCGCCCCGAACGGCAGTTCGAAAGCGGGAAAACAGGGACTGGCCCGGTTCGGCGGGTGTCACTCAGCGCTTCTCCCCGGCGGCATCGGAAGCCATACCCTGTTCGAGCCTCCGGAATATTTCCTCGTGAAGTTCGGGAAACTCGAGGAACTCGTTGAACGCCTCCAGGCCGAGATCGGCCACTGCCGGCGGAACGGCCAGATCGTAGTTGAACGCCCAGGATCGGCATTTCTCGAGATCCTTCCGGATCCGTTCCTGGAGATCGCAGTAGGTCGAACTCGCGACCGTGAGATTCGGAGCGAAAGCGCCCGACCCGCGGCTCATGATCGCCTGGTTCCCTGCCCCGGCGAGGAGACGGATGGTTTCCTTCGCACCTCTGGGGTTCAGGGCGTTCTTCGGGATGACCAACCCGTCTATGGGGCCCAGGGCCACGGGTGGAACGTCATTATTTATCGTAGGAAACATAAAATAATCGAAGTCCACGCCGCACTCCCATTGATGGGCTTCTCCGCAGTAGGAGCCGATGACCCAGGTTCCCATCAGGGTCATTGCCGCCTTGCCCTGGTAGACCATCTCGTTCGCGCCCGTGTCCCACATGATCTTCGTGGCATCGGCGTTGAAGTATCCCGATGTGACGATCTGTTTCCAAAGTTCGCAAACGCGCTTCACTTCGGGATCGGTGTAATGCGCCTCGCCCCGCGTCAGCCGCTGGCGGTATTCAAACGGGGCCGTACGCAGGAGCAGGTAGTCGAACCAGAACTGGGCCGGCCACGGAGCTTTTGAACCCAGCGCGATCGGGACGATGCCGGCCTTCTTGATCGCCTCGCAGGTGGCGAGAAACTCGTCCCAGGTCGCCGGCGGCTTCAGGGACAGTTTTTCGAAGACCGAACGGTTGTAGAAGAAGCAGACCAGGTGCTGGGTGATCGGCAGCAGGTATTTTTTTCCCTCGTAGGTGCAGGCCGACTCGACGATCATCGGAGAGAACAGCTGATCGAAGCTTCCGGCTGTCCAGACGTCGTCGATCGGCTGCAACTTGTCGAGTACCGACACGACGCGGGCCCCCG